>JANMOK010000394.1:0-3818 GCA_031369165.1 Paracoccaceae bacterium | reverse complement strand
CAAGCGCCGCCGAAGCCAGCCCCTTGCCAAGCGAGGAAACCACCCCACCGGTGATGAATACGTACCGCGCCATGCTCAGATAACCCCGTGTTTGGTCGAATTCTTGGCCGCTAAATCAAGCGACGATTCACTGCTTCACGGGATTTGAGCCATAGCGCAGATTTGCTGCGCCGACAAGGGCGCAACCGCAAGATGATGTGGAATTTTCCTTACCGCAACGCAAAGACTAGGTAGTTGGCGCGGGCTCGGGGACTGGCACAGCAGCGGGCGGCGTTGCTGGTCCGTCGCTCAAGCCACCGGGTGTCAGGTCGCCGGTAAGTGCAGGTGTGGTAGGGGTTGTTGTGTCAGCAGTATCGCTGCCGATCCGTTCGATAACGCTATCGCCACTGGCGTTTCGGCTAGCGATAATTGTCAGGCTGAGGCTGGTGGCCAGGAACCCGGCCGCCAATATCCATGTCAGCTTTTGCAAGGCTGTGGCGGCTGAGCGGCCGCTCATCGCGCCGCCGCCACCCATGCCCAGTCCGCCGCCTTCGGAGCGTTGCATCAGCACAACGCCAATCAAGACGAGCGCGATAATCATGTGGACGGTCAGGATGATATTTTCCATACGGATCGGCGGCCTTTGGGTTTGGCGGAATTTCGGCGGTTCTAGCGGCTGACATAAGGCTTGTCGATTGGAAAGCCAAGGTGGTGTGATCAGAACTCGGGCCCACCGTATTTCAGGATGACCGGCACGACGATTTCTTCTTCGTCGGTCAGGTGATGGTCGAGGAATTGGCCGAAACGGCCAAGGCTTTGTCGGTATTTCTCGGCGTTGACCATTGCGTCGCGCTTTTCCGCAATGTCTCGCAACAGGGCGTTGGCGTGCCTGGTCAAATCGTCCAGCGTGCCGTCGATGGCATGGTGGTCTTTGTCCAGCGTTTCAAAGGCGCGTTTCAGCCGTTGGTCCTTGGCCAGAAGCAGCGGGAAGTAGTGCAGGTCTTCGATCTGGTGGTGGCCGTGGAGATGTTCGATCATCGTGCCGGCCAGCCGGGCCATCTTGCCGCCAAAGCGCAGTGGGTCTTCCCTAGCATCGAGCAGAGCCTGCACATCTGCATTGAGCATGGCGTTCATTTGGCGAAATCCGAGGTGGCGTTCCAGCCAAAAACGCGTCAGGCCGTCAAAATTATGGTGAGTTTCCCATGTTTCACGGGGATAAAGGTCGGCCAAAACGCGCAAATGTTCGGGCCAACCCTGTCGATTGGCCAGCGCCAGATCGTCAATCATCGGTATTGTCCACGTCCGATTGGCCGGTCAATTCGCGGCTGGCGATGCTCCAGCTAATGCCGACGCCAAGGATCAGGCTGATACCGACCAGTACAACCCAGGTTAGCGGACCGGGTTCGGTGATGGAAATGAGGCCCCAGTCGGTGAGAACCCACAGCGCGGCGCCGAGAAGAGCGGTGACAAGCGCGATGCCAAAGATGCCGATGGAACGGTAAGTGGCCGACAGGAATACGGTATAAGCGGCCAGCAGGACTAGGCCCGCGAGGGCTACCATTGGCAGGCTGGTGGTGTAGTTCGCCATAGCCCAGCGCATGTAGTTCCATTGCGTCGGGTTATAGGTTGCAAGGACAAGCGCAAGGGCGGCGAGCCAGCGGAGGAGGAAGATGGTCATGGGCGGTATTCCGTCAATTGCGCGATAATGATTTGAGAGAAAGTTTCATGCTAAGGCAAGTCGTCGCCTTCAAATCGATCAGCGAAGTCCAGTGCCGCGAGATTGCGTTTTTCATGGATAATTCGGACGATGGCCAGACCTGTCGGCTCGATCAAATAAAACACTACATAGCCTCGATGCAGTATGGAGCGAAGGCCTGCATGAATGGCGTTGCGTGGCCTTCCCATTTGCGGATGCTTTGCCAGCCGCTCAATGGCCGCAAACATGCCTTCAAGAAAATCATCAGTGCGACCGGCGCCCCAGGTCAATTCCCCCCACGACTTTGTTGCCGCGATGTCACTGATCGCTGGTTGGCGGAGCCTGACGAACAATTTTAATCCTGATTGTTCAGAAACATGGCTCGTAAATCAACTTCGACAGTCGGCGCAGCAATTGCGGCTTCAATCTCTCGCCGAAGAGCATAAAAGGCCGTTGCGCCGTCTTCTTCCATCAGTTTGCGGATACCGGCGCGTGCTACTTCGGAGACGTTGGCATAGATGCCGGCCGCAACTTGTTTGTCGGCGTAATCCTGTATTGCTTCGGGGAAAAGGATGTTGGGCATGCATACCTCTTATGGCCAGCTACGACATAGTATGGCCGATCGTGGACATATTCAAGGGGTCTTGGCGATGCCTTGGAACACGGGGCTTCTTTACGCCGCGACGCTTGCGGCAGCAGGTTCCGTCCGCATGGCCAACAGCACCATAACGCCCGCAGCCATCAAAAGCGAAAGCGAGGCCATCCACAACAGATCATAGCCGCCGGTGGCGTCGAACACGTAGCCGCCGAAATAGGCCGCCAACGCCGCGCCGGCCGCATGGCCGGCCGAGATCATCCCCATCGCCAGCCCCATCACGCCGATACCGACATGGCTTGCCGCCAGGCTGGCAGTGACGGGAACGGTCGAATAATCGACGATACCAAACAGCACGGCAAAGACGAACAGCATTTCGATCGAGGAACCGGGCAGGTTGGCAAGGATCAGAAAAGTCAGCCCGCGCAGGACATAGATCGAGGCCAACAGCATCGGCCGGTTGACCCGGTCGGTCAGCCAGCCGGCACCGACCATGCCCAAAAGGTTGACAAGCGACAGCAGTCCGAAGGCGGTGGCGCTGGGCAACGGCGGAAAACCGCAATATGCGGCGAACGGCAGCAGATGGGTTTCGATGGCACCGGTGGTGGTGAAACCGCAGATCAGATAGCTCCAGAACAAGGCGTGGAATGCGGGCTGGCGGATGATGTGACCGAAATCTTTTCCCATGCTGGAACGGGCGGTGGCATGGCCGGATTCGGAGCGGCCCTTTTTCTCCATGATCGTGGTGATGCAGGGGATCAGCGCCAGACTGGCCAGCGACAGGACCCCAAAACTCCATCGCCAACTGGCGAAAGCCAGCAATCCGGCGATCAGCGGCAAAATCAGGAATTGTCCGCCGGTGGAACCGGAGGTGGCAATGCCGGTGGCGAGGCCACGGTTGACCGAAAACGACCGGGTGACGGCGGTAGCGACCACATGGGTGGCGACGATACCGAACCCGACGGCGCAGAAACCGGCGAAACCCACCATGAACATCGCTTTGCCGTTCATGGTGGCGACGATGGCGCTGCCGACCCCCAGCAGACCGAGCCCGAGGTTGAGCGTGAACCTTGGTCCCATCCGGTCAACCAGACGCCCGGCAAACGGTGCGACCAGCGCCATGACGATCAGCGCCGCCGCGCCAACGCTGGAGATATAGCCGCGCGACCAGCCAAAATCGCTTTCCCAGACCGGCATGATCAGGCCCAGCGCCGCCCGGCTGGAATGGGCCAGCGCCAGGGCGAGAAAGCCGAAAACGACAACTGACCAATTGGTCAGCGCGGCAGGTGATGGTTGCGTCGCGTCGGGCATGGGTTGCCTTCCTTAAGCGCGTGTCATGGCACGATCCGCCTTGGCTGCCAATCCGCAAACCGAAACGCGCGCGACTTTTGCCACAAGCGAAAAGGACGCCTTTGACGGTGATGCAGGCGGTCAGTTCCGCGCTTATCCTCCATCTTCCCTTTGGCGATCCGCGGCATCATCGCCCGCAGATTTTCGCCTACTTTCTCGATCTGGTGCTCGTTGTTGCGGCGGCGGGTAGCTTGCAAG
>JANMOK010000378.1:0-1546 GCA_031369165.1 Paracoccaceae bacterium | reverse complement strand
ACATTTGCCCGATCCAGAAACAGAAAAACAGCAACCAGCACAATCAACAGCACGGCCAGCCCCTCGGCCAGCAGCCAGACCATCCCATGCGCAGCGCCTGCCGAAATTGCCGCTCGCCGGTTCACTTTAGGCACGGCATCTTCTTTTTTCTCGGCCCGCAGTTGGCGTGACATTCGCTACTTCCGATTATCCATTTGCCAAAGCCGACCCTGCAGCGGGTCCCAGGGCGCAGCGCCTGCAATCCTAGCACCGGCAGGCACGCCATTTCCAGCCCGCCAAGCCCAATCCGCTCCCATTTGGCCCAGCGACACTCGTATTTCAATCAGCGTTTTTTCATTGTTTGAACCAAACAGGCGGAACCCCGCCTATGGGCAGATTGACGCAGTGAAAATCCCTTTGCCGCACTAGGCAACCTGTGCAGTTTTTCCCTATAAACCCCTGCGAACGGGAGAGGGTGCGACAGCCACTAAGACTGGCCGTTGCGCACAAAAAAACAAGAATTGAACCAAGCAAGGGTCTTTCGATAAATGCATTTCGCGCCCCGCAACTTGAATCTTGCGCTTGGTCGGCATGTGCCGCCGGTTCGCATATTTCTCAAAAGCGACGCAGGAACGCGGTATTTCGAAATTTCGCCACTCAAACAAATTCTCGCCGCTTCGGCCATTTTGCTGCTGGGTGGATGGTTGCTGGTGTCAACTTCGGCGCTGCTGCTGAATTCGTTCCAAGACGACAACGCGCATAACCAATCGCTCGTTTTACAACAAGCCTACGAAGCACGCATTGCCGCCCTCAGCTCTGAGCGTGACGCCGGCCTGCTGCAAGCCTCGCAAGCCCGCGACCGGTTTTCCACCGCAGTGGCGCAATTGTCCGTTCAGCAGTCCGAAATGCTGTCCGCGCTGGCGGCACAAAATGCGCTTGAAACCGAGCTTGGCCTGATGCGGGCCAAATTCGCCGTTGCTGTCAACGACCGCGACGATGCGATGCTGCGCCAAAAGGAATTGCTGGTCGCAAATGCCGGTCTAAGCGGCCAAGCCGATGCGGCCAACGCCGCCGATCTTTCCGACACATTGCAAACAATCGCCGTCGCCCTGTCAGAAACGGCACGCGAACGCGATGCCGCCGAAACCAGCGCCGAGACATTCCAGGCCCAGATCGCTGGCCTGCAATTGAAAATGAAAATCAACGCTGAACGCCAAGACCGCATGATGACCCGTCTGGCCGAGGTTGTCACCGGTTCTTTCGCCCCGCTCGAAGGCATGTTCGAGGCTGCGGGCCTGGATGTGGGCCGCATTGTTGGCGACGTTCAGCTGTCAAACTCCGGCACCGGCGGCCCGCTGAACCCGGTACTCAGCACCAAAGGCGCGTTGTCCATGATGGCAGAACCGCCGCTTTCTACCAACGAACGCTTTCAGAACCTGCTGCATGACATCGACGCAGTGAATTCGCTGCAAATCGCCGCCGTTTCGCTGCCGTTTGCCAACCCGATTGACGGTCCCTACCGTTTCACCAGCGGTTATGGCGGTCGCAACGATCCGATTTCCGGCGG
>JANMOK010000319.1:0-6257 GCA_031369165.1 Paracoccaceae bacterium | reverse complement strand
GCCGCCAAATTGTCCAAAATGAACGTGTCACGTACCCGGCTTGTGGCAACCGAAGCCTGTCGCCGCGCCGCAAATGGCACGCTCTTTCTGGCGCAAGTCGAACGCGACACTGGTTTGAAACTGGAAATCATCTCGCCCCAGGAAGAGGCGCGGCTGGCGGTAATTTCGTGTGCGCCATTGGTTGACTCGGAAACCACGCAGCTGCTGGTGATTGATATTGGCGGTGGGTCAACCGAGTTGGTCTGGATTGACGTCGCAGAGGTAGAACCGCACCTGCGTGCGGGCGAAATCATGAATTTGCAACCCGGCACGCGTGAAAGAGACGGCGCGCGCGCGCATGTGGTTGACTGGATTTCAATTCCCTTGGGCGTGGCGACATTGCACGAACGGTTTATCGACGTGACCGATGAGCCAGCGCGGTTTGCCCTGATGTCTTGGTACTTTGAAGAGCAGATGACCGAGTTCAAACCGTATCTGGGTGCCAGTGTCGGGTCGGTTGTCGACGGTTTTCAGATGATTGGCACCAGCGGCACCATCACCACGATTGGCGCGGCGCACTTGGGTTTGCGGCGCTATGATCGGAGGCGGGTCGATGGTATGCGTTTGACCAGCAGTGAAATCGACGTGGTCATCCAGCGCTATCTTGCCGTTGGCCAGGAGGGGCGGCTGGCGGACCCAAGTCTGGGCCGCGACCGGGCGGCCCTGATAATGTCGGGATCTGCAATATTGCAAACGCTGTTGCGGCTTTGGCCAACCACGCGTATCCGCGTCGCCGACCGCGGCCTGCGCGAGGGGATACTCTACGCCATGATGCATGCCGACGGCGTTTTAAAAGGGGCGTAAGGATGGTGGAGAAAAGCACATCGGGCCGCGGATCGCGCGATATGACAGTGCGGGTCAAGACAGCCAAGGGGCGGCGATTGTCGTCGACTTTGTGGCTGCAGCGCCAATTGAACGACCCCTATGTCGTGCGGGCCAAGAAGGAAGGCTATCGCGGGCGGGCGGCGTACAAGATTATGGAACTTGACGACAAATACCGGTTTTTGCTGCCAGGTGCGCGCGTGGTTGATTTGGGCTGTGCCCCCGGGGGTTGGTGCCAGGTGGCGGTTGAACGGGTTAATTCGCTGGGTATCCGCAGCGGCAAGGCGCAGGGCCGGATTATTGGGGTCGATATTCAGGAAGTTGAGGCGATTGCCGGGGTTGAATTGCATGTGCTGGATTTTCTGGCAGATGACGCGGATATTTTGGTCAAAGGCTGGCTGGATGGCAAGGCAGATGTGGTTCTGTCAGATATGGCGGCGTCGGCTTCGGGGCACAAACAGACAGATCATTTGCGGATCATTGCCTTGTGCGAAGCGGCGGCGGAATTTGCTTTTGACGTGTTGGAAGAAGGTGGGACTTTCGTGGCCAAGGTCTTGGCCGGCGGGGCCGAGAGTGAATTACAGGGTAAGTTGAAAAAGCACTTCACCAAGGTGGCGAATGTGAAGCCGCCCGCCAGCCGGTCAGATTCATCGGAAAAGTTTGTGGTGGCGTCGGGGTTTCGCGGGCAAGTCGATTTGGCAGGCAAAGATTGAGTGGGATTCGGGGAAATGCAGAAAAGTTTAGGGGTTTCGGATTATTGTAACGATTGACTCACGCCAGCGCCGGTATACTCGCCACCAGCGCTCGCTTCTGTCAAAGGTGTGCTAAAGCAGGAAGAATTTTCTCGAAAATTCTTCAGGCTTAAAATTTTTCGTGAATAATTTTCAGTATGGAATCGCGCGAGAACTTGTGGCCGGATGCGCGCGCTGCCGCGCGTTGCATGCGTCATGGCAAAGTGTTTGTCCGCCATACCGGGAGGGGATGCCCGCGTTTCCCCGGGCCATGAAACACCAAAGACAATTTTTCGAAAAGTTCCGGCTCCAATCTGGCGCTGGCCGACTAATGCCCCTATTGCTAGGAAATTGGTGAGGGAAAACATTCATATGGCCGAAAAAGTTTCATTCTGGCGCCGCACGCCGCCGGCTTTGTTTCCGGTCTGTTTGGGGCTTGTCGGACTTGGAATGGCGTGGCGGCGAGCGCCGTCGGTGTTTCCCGTTCCCTCGATAATTGGCGCGATGTTCTTGCTGCTGGCGGTCATCCTGATCGCCATTTCGGGCAGCTGTTACGCCCTGAAAGTCGCTAAACGACCGGCGGTCATCATGGAAGATTTGAACCGCACGGCGTCGCGCGGGGCCTTGCCCGCTTTGTCGATGGCCCTGATGCTGGTTGCCGCTGGTATTTTTCCGCACAATCGCATGATTGCCGATGTCGTGTGGAAATTCGGCATCATCTTGCATGTTTTGCTGTTGTCGCTGCTGCTGGTTTCACTGTGGCGCGGCAATGCCGAGCGCCGCACCACCAACCCCTATCTTTTTTTGGCCTTCGCGGGCTTCATCGTGGCACCGATTGCCGGGGTTCGGCTGGGCTATACCGCGCTTTCGGCGGGAATATTTACCGCATGTTTGCCGGTCTATTTCGTTATTCTTGCCGGATCGGTAAAAAATTCCCTGCTGGAGCCGGTAACGCCAAGTCTGCGGGCGGGGCAGGTGATCCATCTGGCACCGGTCAGCGTTTTTGGCATTGTTGCTGGCAATTTGAATTATTCGGCGGAATTTGCCGTGGCGGTATTTTTGTCGGGCCTGCTGGCGCTGATCTTGCTGCTGTGGTCGGGCTGGATTTCCGAAGGTGGCTGGCGGCCATCCTGGGGTGCGATGGCATTTCCTTTGGCGGCTTTTACCAATCTGCAAATTGACGCTGCGGCGCGGCACTATGGCTTTATTGCGGAAGCAATGGCGGGCGCGGGATTGTCGGTTGGGACGATGTTGGTAATCTTTGTCTCCTACAAGACAATCGGATCGTGGCTGCGCGGCGATTTGCCCGAACTGTCGCTGGCGGCGACCGCCTGATTGGGGGTTTCCATTCGCCCTCGCCCGTGAGATAGCGACGCGCCAACACGCAACATCTCGAGGGATCACCCGATGCAGATTCGTGAGGCGCTTACCTTTGACGATGTCTTGCTGGTTCCAGCCGCGTCTTCGGTGCTTCCCGCGCAAGCCGACACCCGCACCTTTGTCACCAAGTCAGTGCGGATGAACATACCGCTTTTATCTTCGGCAATGGATACAGTGACCGAGGAAAAGATGGCGATTGCCATGGCACAGGCGGGCGGGTTGGGGGTTATTCACCGCAATCTGGATGTCGAGGAACAGGCGCGGCAGGTGCGATCGGTCAAGCGGTTTGAATCGGGCATGGTCGATGCGCCGGTGACGCTGACACCCGATCAGACCCTGGCCGATGCTAAAGCATTGCAAGAGCGCTTTCACGTTTCGGGATTTCCGGTCATCGATGGTTCGGGCCGGGTGGTGGGGATTGTCACCAACCGCGACATGCGATTTGCCAGCGATGACAAAACGCCGGTACGGGTAATGATGACGTCGAGCAATCTGGCGATCATGCGCGAGCCAGCCGATCTGGGCGAGGCGCGCTCGCTGATGCAGGCGCGGCGGATTGAGAAATTGCTGGTGACCGATGGCAGTGGCAAGCTGACCGGGTTGTTGACGCTGAAGGATTTGGAGCAGGCGGTGTTGAACCCGCAGGCTTGCAAGGACGAATTGGGGCGGTTGAGGGTGGCTGCGGCGTCGACTGTTGGTGACAGCGGTTTTGCCAGATCGGAAGCCCTGATCGACGCCGGGGTTGACCTGATCGTGATTGATACCGCGCATGGCCATTCGCAAAGCGTTGGCATTGCGGTTGAGCGGGTGAAGAAACTGTCCAATTCGGTGCAGGTTGTGGCGGGAAATGTGGCGACGGCCGAGGGGACGCGGGCGCTGATTGGCTCGGGCGCGGATGCGGTGAAAATAGGTATTGGTCCGGGGTCGATATGCACGACGCGGATTGTTGCAGGCGTGGGCGTGCCGCAACTGACGGCGATTATGGATGCTGCGGGTGAGGCAATGAAAACCGGGCATCCGGTGATTGCCGATGGCGGCATCAAGTTTTCCGGCGATTTCGCCAAGGCGATTGCCGGTGGGGCGCATTGCGCGATGATTGGCTCGATGCTGGCGGGAACCAATGAGGCGCCGGGTGAAATGATCCTCTATCAGGGCCGCACCTTCAAAGCCTACCGCGGCATGGGATCGGTCGGCGCGATGGCGCGCGGGTCGGCGGATCGCTATTTTCAGATGGAAGTGTCCAATGAAAAACTGGTGCCCGAAGGAATTGAGGGCCAGGTGCCCTATAAGGGTGCGGTCAACGTGGTGCTGCACCAATTGGTGGGCGGATTACGGGCGGCGATGGGCTATACCGGCGCGGCGGATATTGAGGCGATGCGCAGGAATTCGTCATTTGTGCGTATAACCGGAGCAGGTTTGCGCGAAAGCCACGTACACGATGTGCAGATCACGCGGGAAAGTCCGAATTATCGGGCGGGTTCGTGAATGCCGGTGCATTTGAGCGTTTCGATTGCCGCGGTGTTTGCTCAGGTATTGTTGGTTGGGATTGTCTATCTGGTGCTGTTGCGCCGACGCTTGGCGGATATTCGCAGCAAACGCATTCACATCCGCGAAATTGCTTTGTCTAACGACGCTTATGAAATTGGCGTGCAGAAAGCGCAGAACAATCTGGTCAACCAGTTTGAATTGCCGGTGTTGCTGTATGCCTGCGTCGGTTTGGCGGCGGCAACCGCGGCGAGCAATTGGGGCTTGGCGATTGGGTCGATGGCATTCGTCGCATCGCGGTATGTGCACGCCTGGATTCATGTTGGCAGCAACAAAGTGACGCGGCGGTTCCTGGTTTTCGCAATTGGCGGCGCGGCGATGGCTGTAGCTTGGGTGTCGCTGGGGTCGGCACTGCTTGTGTGAACGCAGATTTCCGGGCAGAAACGCGCCATGACACCCGGGGCGCGGCTGGCGGCCGCTATTTCGCTGCTTGATGAAATACTGGGCGGCGAACCCGCTGAGCGCAGCTTGACGCGATGGTCACGCGCCAGTCGATTTGCCGGATCGAAAGATCGTGCGGCGGTGCGGGATATCGTGTTTGACTGCATTCGCCAGCGGCGGTCATTCGCCTGGCGCAGTGGAGCGGCAAGCGGGCGTGGCCTGGTGATTGCGCAACAATTGCCTCAAGCGGCTGATTTTGCTGCTTTGTTCAGCGGCGATGGCTTTGCCCCCGAGCCGCTTACCGATCTTGAGTGCGCTGCGATCATGTGCGAGGTGAAGCCAGCACCAGAACCAATTGCTTATGATTATCCGGATTTTTTGCAGGAAGAAATCGCCCGCTCTTTGGGGGTTGACCGGCAGGTGGTTTTGGCGGCTATGCAGGCGCGAGCGCCGCTGGATTTGCGGGTCAATATGCTGCGCGGCACCGTTGCCGGAGCGAAAGTCATGCTGGCCCAGGAAGGCATTGCCGTCGAGGAGCATCCGCTGTCACCGCAGGCCTTGCGGGTACTGGAAAACCCGCGGGCTGTTGCCGGCAGCCGCGCCTATACGTCGGGTTTGGTTGAGTTGCAGGATATTTCCAGCCAGGCCGTGGCATTATTTGCCGGAGCCAAGCCGGGGATGCGGGTGATGGATTATTGTGCTGGTGGCGGTGGCAAAACTCTGGCACTGGCGGCGCAATTGGGCGGCCAGGGATTGTTGATGGCGCATGACATCAACC
Organism: Paracoccaceae bacterium; assembly: GCA_031369165.1. Taxonomy (GTDB): domain Bacteria; phylum Pseudomonadota; class Alphaproteobacteria; order Rhodobacterales; family Rhodobacteraceae; genus JANMOK01. Next base: position 581 of record JANMOK010000319.1, on the reverse strand, counting down.
CGGGCCGGATGAAGGATTTGCCGGACCGCGCGGCCCGTGCCGGGGCCAAGGTTGCGCTGGTCGCAACCGATGATCTGACGAAATTGCACGGAAAATGCGATTTGGTTCTGGTGGATGCACCCTGCTCGGGGTCCGGTGCCTGGCGGCGCAACCCCGATGCCAAATGGCGGATCGATGCCTCGGGGTTGGAACTGCTGTTGCAGGTTCAGGCCGAAATTCTGGACAGGGCGGCCAAACTGGTGGCGCCGCTTGGTCGGCTGGTTTACGCGACGTGTTCGCTGCTGCGGTGTGAAAATGCCGATCAGATTACCGCGTTTCAGGCGCGAAATCCGACTTGGATGCTGCAAGACGAGGCAAAATTCCTGCCGCCAAATGCCGGCGATGGGTTTTATTCAGCAATCTTAGGTTGATTAATGCCAAGTTAATATCTTAATAGGTTGTTTACTTTTTCGTGTTAAAAGCTGAACATGCGTTAGGTGTTCAGCTTAGGATTCGTTGTTAATGGTGGAAATCACACAATTCGTGCCGAGATTGAACAGGGCATGGATGATGGTTTCGTTTGTGTCGCTGTTGAAGTCGGC
>JANMOK010000311.1:0-2632 GCA_031369165.1 Paracoccaceae bacterium | reverse complement strand
GCCAATTCCGAAAGCGCCCCCGGACCATCGCGCTCGATAACCAAGCGCAGCCCGGATTCGCCCTTGCGTTGGCCCAAATCTGCAGCGCCAGCCGCCGCAATCGCGCCTCGGTCTTGCAAATATTCAACAGAAGCAATCTTGATCGGCCACAAGGTTACATCTTGAGCGGTCGTATAGGTCGCGCGCGTCGCAAGACCCTCGCGCAATCCGGTGACCAGCCTGGTGCCACGCGCCACCTTGTGCCCCGCCGGCATCGTCATCACTTGGGCACCCGGTTTCAAAATCGCCATCGTCATCGCAGGCGCAGGCCCCAGCATGTCGGGATACAGGGTTTCCAACACATTGCGGGCAAAGCGCGAGGCCTCGGCATCAACTTTGTTGCGCGTTCGGGCCGCCAGAAACGCCACGCCCTCCAGCAATCGCTCAACATATGGGTCGGGGCAAGGCACCGTATCCAGTGCCAGATTTCTTGCGACAGCCGGGTGCAAGGCGGCAAACTCCTGCGCCATCTCGCGGATATGGACCAGTTCATCCTCGTAATATTCCAGAAATACCCGGTCCATCAGGTCTCCTCGGCCACGGTCATCGCCCGTCCATTGTCAAGATCGATCATGGTGCGCAATCTCATACGCTCGGCGGTGGGCGACATGATGAGCAAAGCATCGATGTCGATGCGAAGGCCGGTCTTCTCGTCGGTTTTGACCGTGACAGTCACCGAATTGCGTTTCAACCTCGGTTCAAACACCCACAGTATCTCTTTGATCTCGCGCGCCAGTTTTTCGCGGTCAAAATCGCGCGTCGACCTGCCCGAAAACGACGGCACGCCAAAGTTGATGACACTGCGCCGCACCTCGTCAAAGCCCTGAAGCGACGGCGGATTGTCGGGTGCCAGGGCATATTCGCGGTCGCTCAGCATCAAATCGGCTTCAAACCGCTCGGTATTGAACAGCATTTCGATGTCGCGCCGCACGGCCTCGCGCAGCACATCGGCGGACACAACGATGGTGCGAGCTTCCAGCCTGACGCGTCGACCCTCAAGAAATCGCAGTCGCGCCAAGCCCTGTTTCTGAGCCTTGGTCAGATCTTCGTCACCACCAGCAATCCTGCCCAACAGCACCGAAAGTCGCTCAGTGCCAAGTTCACCTTCGATTTGGCGGCGCAACCCGTCAATTTCCGACGCCACACCCGGCAGATCGTCTTGCAGGCGATCCCATAGCGACGGCTGCACCGCCTCTTTGGTCGCCCGCAAATTACCTCCGGTTTGAGACATAGGCCAAGTTACACCTTTTCAGTGTTCAAACGCCGACGTGAACGTCCATGACGGCTTCGTCACTGCCATCGTAATTGAAGGTGATCGTCTTGTACGCCAAACCGAATTTTTCCTCGATCAGGTTTGGATCTTCAACACTGGCGTGCATTCTGTAAGAGACAGCCGAAGTTTCGGCCAAAGTGACGACAAGATAGTCTGAAGTTGCGCCATCAATCGTGCGTCGCGCCGAGAATTTGACTTCACCCAGCATTTTGTTCTGGAAGATCGCCTGTTTGATATAGGGCGATGACTTGTCGTAGTGCTTTGTGAAATGGATAAGGCCAAGGACCACGCGGCCAGATCGGCTGAGCGTATTTGGGTCATGTGGGCCCGCCATTTCAAAATCGACGCCAAAAATTTCGATTTCGCCATCATGGCCGTCGCGGATGCTTGGGCCCGGGATATCGCCGATCTTCAGGAAACCATCTATTTTCATCTCAATTCTCCTTTGCAAAGAAAGCTGTTACGACTTCACGGAAGGCAGTTCAGAAACCAGCCGAAGCGACGCGTTGATCCCTTCAAGCTGGTAATGCGGGCGCAAAAAGAACCGCGCCGCATAATAGCCTGGCCGACCTTCAACCGAGTCGACCTGCACCTCAGCCGCCGCCAACGGGCGTTTTGCGCGGGCTTTGTCATCGGCAAACGCCGGATTCGCCAACACATAGCGATTGATCCATTCGGTCAACCAGGTCTGCATATCAGCGCGTTCCTTGAACGACCCCACCTTGTCGCGCGCGATCGCTTTCAGATAATGCGCAAACCGCGAAACCGGGAACAAATACGGCAGGTTTGCCGATAACCGCTCGTTGGCCTGCGCATCGGGGTCAACCAGCCGACCCGCACGCGCCTCATCATCCTGCAATGAATGCGCGCCGATAAACGCCGCGATATCAGTGTTCTTGCGGTGCAATATCGGCATCAACCCCAGCTTGGCCAATTCAGCCTCACGCCGGTCATCGATGGCAATTTCAGTCGGACATTTCATCGCCACTGCACCGTCATCGGTCGGGAAGGAATGCACCGGCAAATTTATGACCGCGCCGCCAGACTCAACGCCGCGTATCTGCGTGCCCCAGCCATACAGTTTGTGACTGCGGTTAATGTTCACGCCCATTGGAAATGCCGCGTTCATCCACACGTAATTGTCGTGATTTCCAGCAATATCTTCCTCAAACGAGAAGCCCTTAACCGGCACCGTGTCAGCGCCATACGGCAATCGCGCCAAGACCCGCGGCATGGTCAGCCCGATATATCGACTGTCTTCGCTTTCACGTGGCCGCACCGCCGACCGCAACCATCGCAGGTGTTAAGTGTTGAGTGTTG
>JANMOK010000309.1:0-9355 GCA_031369165.1 Paracoccaceae bacterium | reverse complement strand
GCATAACGCCCATTCTGCGGCCCCGGTCGTGGCACCCGTCCTGCCGCCAGTTCATCCAGAATCTCGCCGAGCTTGGCAGGCGTCAAATCCTCATAGAAATCCTTGCCGATCTGCACCATCGGCGCGTTGGTGCAGGCACCAAGACACTCGACCTCTTCCCAAGAAAACTTGCCATCCGCGCTCAGTTCATGCGCATTGGCGGCGATCTTGTTGCGGCAGACCTCGATCAGGCTCTCGGCCCCGCAGATCATGCAGGTCGTGGTGCCGCAAACCTGCACATGCGCGATGGATCCGACCGGCTGCAACTGGAACATGAAGTAAAACGTCGCCACCTCCAGCGCCCGAATATAGGCCAGCCCCAGCATGTCGGCGACCGCCTCAATCGCCGGCCGCGACAGCCACCCCTCCTGCTCCTGCGCCCGCCACAGCAGCGGGATGATCGCGCTGGCCTGACGGCCCTCAGGAAACTTGGCAATCTGCGTTTTCGTCCAAGCAAGGTTGGCCTTGGTAAAGGCAAAGGATTCGGGTTGAGCGGGGTGAAGACGGCGGCGCATTAGCGTTTATTCTCCCACTTGACGTTCGTCGGGAAGAGAAATCCGTCTTCACGCTCGACAATTTCGCCATTGGCTAAAGCCCTTCGACACATTGCCTGGGCGGCCGTCGCGCTGGAAACCGATCCAGCAATCTGCAATTCAAGGGCTAAATCGCTCAATCGATATTTTCCAGGGCTCTGGCCCACTGAATTAATAACATGATGGCCGCCATCAATTTGGTCTTCCATTTTTTGTTTCATTTGCGAAACAACTGCACCAATGTCTGCAGGCATCATTTCCGCCATCATTCCTTTCAGAACAGACATCCGATTGTCGGAAAAATCAGCCTCCTGTTGCTTATATCGGTCTTCGATAAACAGCCTGAGGTTACCTCCCGCGGAGTGCTCGACGACCCTCGACGAAACCAATTCAACCAAAATGCTTCGCAATGTTTCTTTACTCAGTTGAGATTTCGAAAGATTTGCTACCTGATAAGCACTGGCCTCAGAACGGTATTTTGAAAGGAGATCGTCAAAAGAGAAATTCTTGTCCGGACCCAACTGGAAAATCTCCGTTATGAGAACTTTTTGCCAGTTTTTTGTTTCATCCGCACTCTTTTTTACCGCTGCGGACCTTACGGCGATGACAAAAGTTATGCACGCTACGATCGCTGAGATCGCGACCGACCCGGAGCGAACCACTTCCCAATCAATCGTCACCGATCAATCTCCCCGAACACCACATCCAGCGACCCCAATATCGCCGACACATCCGCCAGTTGGTGCCCCCGGCACAAATGGTCCATCGCGGCCAAGTGCAAATACCCCGGCGCGCGGATTTTCACCTTGTAGGGCCGGTTGGTTCCATCGGCGACCAGATAGACCCCGAACTCGCCCTTCGGTGCCTCGACGCAGGCATAAACCTCGCCCGCTGGAACATGGAACCCTTCGGTGTACAGTTTGAAATGGTGGATCAAGGCCTCCATCGAGGTTTTCATTTCGCCGCGTGCAGGTGGCGTCAGCTTGCCTTGGGTCGCCACTGGCTCACCAACACATTTACCAAGCTTCTCAACGCATTGCAGGATGATCTTGGTGCTTTCCCGCATCTCGGCCACCCGGCACAGATAGCGGTCATAGCAGTCACCGTTCTTGCCAACCGGAATCTTGAAGTCAAATTCGCTATAACATTCATAGGGTTGCGAGCGCCGCAAATCCCACGCCATGCCCGAGCCGCGCACCATCACCCCCGAAAATCCCCAATCCAGACATTCCTTCTGGCTTACGATGGCAATATCGACATTGCGTTGCTTGAAAATCCGGTTCTCGGTCAACAGCCCTTCGATATCATCCAACATCGCCGGAAATTGCCGCGCCCAATCAGCAATATCAGCTACCAATTTCTCCGGCAAATCGACATGCACCCCACCGGGACGAAAATACGCCGAGTGCAGCCGCGCGCCTGAAGCCCGCTCGTAAAACACCATCAGCTTTTCGCGTTCCTCAAACCCCCAGAGCGGCGGCGTCAGGGCTCCGACGTCCATCGCTTGCGTGGTCACATTCAGCAGGTGGTTCAGTACCCGCCCGATCTCGCAATACAAAACCCGGATCAGCGAAGCCCGATACGGCACCGGAGTTTTGGTCAGCTTCTCAATCGCCAGACACCAGGCATGCTCCTGATTCATCGGCGCGACGTAATCAAGCCGGTCGAAATACGGCAGGTTCTGCAAATACGTCCGCGATTCCATCAGCTTTTCGGTGCCGCGGTGCAGCAGGCCGATATGCGGGTCGCAGCGTTCGACAATCTCTCCGTCCAGCTCCAGCACCATGCGCAACACCCCATGCGCGGCGGGATGCTGCGGGCCAAAGTTGATGTTGAAATTCCGAATCCGCTGTTCGCCGGTCAAAACGTCGCTTCTTGCACCGTCCATCACGCGGCCTCCTTGGGATATTTATGCCATGTCTCGGGCAAGCGGCCCATGTATTTTTCCACCGCTTGGTACTGATCGTCAAGGTACTTGCGTGCTCGGCCCAGCCGCGCCTGACCCAGTTCAACCACCGTTCCCTGGTGCACGACTCTTTCCAATTTTGCGGGCCAGTTCCGAATTCCCAGAAACTCTGTCAAGGCAGCCACACCGTCCTTGTGGAAAAGTTCTTCGAAGAAAGCGACGTATATTTTTTCGCGCGGAACCGAGGCCTGCAATTCATTCAGGGTTTTCTGGTAGTCGGTTCTATCCGCGATGTCCGCGGCATGACCATCCAGAAACTCTTCCAGCAGTCGCTTGGAAATCCGCACCGCGTCGCCATCATTGCCAACCCGGCGCCGCGCTTCCATCCGGATGGCTGACCAAGTTCGCTCAACAGGATCGCGCAACAGATAGACCAGCCGCACATCTGGCGCCAAGCCGATGATTTGGCGAAACTCGTCCGCCGTGCACATCGCATAGGCCGGCGTTATTTCGCCCACCAGCTTTTTGCCCCCGCGACCCGAATGCAAATAGCTAAGATATGCCCCGAACCTGCCGAAATACAGCGTCCAGGGCCAACTCAGTTTGCGGATGAATTCGTCAAGATTTGCGACGCGGCCCCGCTTGAAGGGACTGCCCGTTGTGCCTTCAAAACCGGCCTGGAGGGCAAGTCTTTCCGTGATGATCAGTTCTCGAAATCGCGCGTTTCCGCCACGGCGGATGCGATTGAAATAATGAACCTCCTTGACGGCCTTGATGTGACAATCAGGGTGACCGCGCAGATATTCAAAAAGCCAGGACGTGCCCGCCTTTTGGGCACCAATTCCAATCATCACTACGGGCGGTTTTCGAAACACTGTTCAGCTTTTTTTCTGATCGCCGGGCAGGATATATTCGGCGCCTTCCCAGGGCGACATGAAATCGAACTGGCGGTATTCCTGAGTCAAGGCCACCGGCTCATAGACGACCCGTTTTTCGATTTCGTCATAGCGCACTTCGACATAACCAGTAGTCGGAAAATCTTTCCGCAGCGGATGGCCGCGAAAGCCATAGTCGGTCAGAATACGGCGCAAGTCCGGGTGGCCGGAAAACAGAATGCCATACATATCGAACACTTCCCGCTCAAACCAATTGGCCGAGGGATGAATGGAGGTGATCGAGGGCGCAATTTCCCCGTCGCTTATCATCGCTTTGACGCGAATTCGTTGGTTTTTCACCATCGACAGGAAATGGTATACCAGTTCGAACCTTTCGGCCCGCGACGGATAGTCAACCGCCGTGATGTCGACCAAGGTCGTGAACTGGCCTTCGGCATTGCCGCGCAGAAAATCGACGGCTGCCGGAATGTCGGCGACGCTGACATGCACGCAGGTCTCGCCACCCGAGACCTCGCTCGACTTCAGTCCCGGTATTCCCGCCGCAACCGCAACAAGGGCATCGCTCATTCTGTTCCCCTATCGCACAATCGTGCCGGTGCGGCGGATTTTGCGCTGCAATTGCAGGATGCCATACAACAACGCCTCTGCCGTCGGCGGGCAGCCCGGCACATAGATATCGACCGGCACGATCCGGTCACAGCCGCGCACCACCGAATAGGAATAGTGGTAATAGCCGCCGCCATTGGCGCAGGACCCCATCGAAATCACATAGCGCGGCTCGGGCATCTGGTCTTAGACCTTGCGCAAGGCCGGAGCCATCTTGTTGGTCAGCGTGCCCGACACGTTCATCAAGTCCGACTGCCGCGGGCTGGCGCGCGGCGCGGTGCCGAAACGGTCCATATCGTAGCGCGGCATGGCGGTGTGCATCATTTCCACCGCGCAACAGGCCAAACCGAACGTCATCCAGTGCAAACTGCCGGTCCGCGCCCAGTTGATAATATCCTCGGTCGATGTCAGCAGAAACCCCTTGTCCGCCAACTCGTTGCTCAACGCCTTGGTGGCAACTTCGGGGTCGCCACCGGCGGTGGCCGAAAGCGCCGCGGAACCGCTCAATCCCATTCCAGCGCTCCCTTTTTCCACTCATAGGCAAAGCCGATGGTCAACACGCCCAAAAACACGATCATCGACCAGAAACCGAACAGGCCGACATATTGAAAACTGGCCGCCCAGGGAAACAGGAACGCCACCTCAAGGTCGAAAATGATGAACAGGATCGACACCAGATAAAAGCGCACATCAAATTTCATTCGCGCGTCATCGAAAGCGTTAAAACCGCATTCATAGGCCGAAACTTTTTCAGGATCGGGGTTGCGCACGGCGATAACTGCGGCGGCGATAATCAGGATCAGACCCAGTGCAATCGCCAGCCCAAGAAAAATCAGAATTGGCAGATATTCCCGCAGCAATTCTTGCACGATGGCCCCTCCGATTTCGGCGAGAAAGCGACAAGCAACACTGCGCATCCAAGCTTTGCAAGTGGTTTAGCGCCCTGCAATTGTCTGGTCAACCAAGGCGGGCGCAGAGAATGCAAAATACCCGAAAAAAGATGCACTCGGCAGGTCTTTCACGCGCAAGCCCAGTTGCATGGAAACAACGCCCGCGCGTCGAAGTTGTCGATGTCCACAATAAAAAGTCGCGCCCCGGGGTTGGGGTGGCTAGATTCCAGACAAAATATAACAATGGCAGGCGATTACGGGCAGACGATGATACCGGCGCAGCGCGATTTCACTTCGCGGGGCTTTGGGGTTACTTCCTTGAATTGGAAGTCGCCCGCAGGGGTATTGCCTTTTTCACACCTGCCGAAACGTTGCCTATCGGGGCGAAAAGGTCGGCTTATCATGCGTGGTTTCGCACTCCTTTCGATGACGAGCATGTTGATCGCATGTACGGTCGGACAAGACTATCGGCCACCCAGCATGGGTTTGGCGACAACATTTTCGCAAGCGCCGGGATCGACCGTTTCACAGTTTCAAGCGGAACGTTGGTGGGAAGCGTTCAAAGATACCCGCCTCAACCGGTTGGTCGAATTGGGATTGGTGCAAAACCTTTCGCTGCGCCAAGCGATGGAACGGGTCACGTCGGCACAGGCAACTGCCGACGCTTCGGGCTTGACTGGTACGTCAAACGCCACCTTTTCTTCCAACGCGACCGGTGATTTTAACGGCGATCAGTCGCGCGTGAAAACGGGCACCTTCAATATCTCGTGGATCGTCGATTTCTTTGGCCAGTATAAACGCACGCAAGAATCGGCGAATGCCCGGCTGGACGAAGCTTTTGCCAATGTCGAAGTGGCGCGCCTGATCTACCTCTCCGAACTTGTTTCAGCCTATATCGACGCGCGCTATTATCAAGAAAGCCTTGCCCTGAAGCGCAAGGACCTTGATGCCCGCAAACAAACCCTGGCATTGACCGCCGAACTTTTGGACGCAGGCGAAGTCACGCAGCTCGCTGTGGCGCAGGCCGATGGTCTGGTCAATGAAACACGGGCCGAAATTCCGTCGCTGGAAAACGCTTTTCATCGTTCAGTCAACCGCATCGCCACTTTGGTTGGGAAATCCGCTGCCGACATTTTACCCGAACTTATGCGCGGCGCCCCGCAGCCCGTGCCGCACCGCCACGTCGCTACTGGTGTTCCGGCTGATTTGATCCGCAATCGCGCCGATATTCGCGCGGCCGAGCGCCGACTGGCGGGCGCTGTGGCTGACGCGGGCGTTGCTGAAGCTGCGCTTTACCCCACCATTACTTTGGCGGGCACATTGCAAGGCCGCACTATTGAAGGTGTTGGTGCCCAAGGTTGGTCTTTTGGCCCCATTGTTGACATACCGTTTTTTGATATGGGCCAGCGACAGGCGCGCGTTTCGGTTGCAGAATCTGTCGCCCGCTCACGCTATCTTGAATGGCAGGAACTGGTATTGAATGCCGTGGAAGAGGTTGAAAATGCCCTGTCCTCGGTTCAGCGCAACGGTCGCGCGGCTTCGGCTGCGCGCGATGTTGTAACTGCCTATGAAACCGCTTTGGGCTTGGCACAGACCAGCTACGAAAGCCAGCAAGTCACTTTGCTGGAAGTCCTGGAAATCCAACGCAACCTCGAAGATGCCCGCTCCAATTGGGCGACCAACCTGCGCCAGCAAGCGCGGGATTTCGTCTCCTTGAATGTGGCACTCGGTGGCGGACAATACTCGCGACCAGCAACTATGGCTGCCAGCTTGCCAACGCCGGAAACAGTCGCCGCCCCAGTGCCAGCCAGCTTTGTGCCAGCAGGTCACTGGGTCGTGCAATCCGGCGAAACCATGTATCGCATCGCCCTGAACCACGGCGTCTCGGTTGCCGACCTCGCCGCAGCAAATGGGATTGCAGCGCCTTACACCGTCAAACTTGGTCAAAGGCTGATTATTCCGGCCAAACCTGGCTGATCAGTCTTCGCTATCGGCATGAAAGGCATGCAACACCCGGTGAAACACCGGCAATAGCAACAGCCCGCTGCACACGATGAGAAAAATTCCGCAGTAGACAGAATACAGGCCGGCAAATATTTTGCCGCCGGTGGTTTGCAGATCCGTCACCTCGCCCATGCCGCCGAGCAGCATTGCCGCATTCAGGAACGCATCGATCCACGCCATCCTTTCGAAATACCGATAGCCGAGCATACCCATCAGCAATGAGCCCGCGAACAACACTGCAGTGATCATCAGCCAAAACAAAATACGCCCGGCAAATTGCGGCGGCGCGAGGACCGGCTTGGTTTTGTGTTCGAACATGGCGCTCAGCTAACCTTGAGTTGGGAATTCGCGGATGACACTAATCTTCAAAAAGTGCATTCAAATGCATTCGTTTGGCCACGCGTCAGGTCACGCCGACCGTGCTGGCGCGGACGATCAAATCGGGGTCAATCAGGGTTACGCGCGCTTCGGGAAAATCGTCGCCCGCCCCGATCAACCGCATCAGGCGATCCACCGCCAGATCGGTCACCATTGCGACGGGATAGTTGACCGACGTGATCGGCGTCGCGGCATGTTCGGCAAACTCGATATTGTCAAAACCAATGATCGCCATATCTTCGGGCACCCGCAAGTTGTTCTTCTGGCACCAACGCAAGGCGCCAATCGCAAGCGAGTCGTTGGCAGCCACCAAACCGGTAGGTCGAATGCGCCCGTTCATCAACGTATCCATTGCCCAAAAGCCCTTGATGACAGTGTGCCCTTGCGGGTCAACTGCAAGGGATGGATCAACACCCAAACCGATTTCCGCAAAGGCCTGCTGATAGCCATCGCGTTTTTCGCGGTTACCCAGCGGATTTGCGCTGTCTAACAACCCTATTTTCGTATGTCCCGTTTCGATCAAGTGCCGCGTTGCCTTATACGCCCCGCGCCGTTCATCAACCGACACGGCGTCAATCCCGGCATCGGGATCACCCACCAGCAGCACCACCGGATAGTGCGACGCCCGCAAGCGACGAATATGGTCGAGCTGCCGATGGTTTCGCGGATAAATCAGCATCCCGTCGACCTGGCGCGAACGGAACATCTCCACCACCTTGATCTCTTCCTCAAGATCGTTGTTGGAGGTGGCAAACAGCGTGCTATACCCACGTTCAGCCAAAGCCAATTCAATGGCCTGCGCTGTGTGGGTCAAAATCGGGTTAGTGATGTCAGTCAGAACCAAGCCAATCGTCTTGGTCTCGCGGCTGACCAAAGACCGCGCAATATGGTTGGGTTGGTAATTCATTGCCTGCGCGGCTTGACGAATGACAAGTCGTGTATCCTCCGGAATGCGGCTGCTTTCACGCAAGGCCAAGGATACGGTATTCACCGAAAAACCTGTTCGGTCGGCGATGTCTTTCAGGCGGATGATGGATCTGGCCATGGAGGCGACCTAAACTCCGTCCCTATGTTGCCAGCGGTTACATTCCTGCCGCTTGCAAACGCTTGATGCCTGCGTATTGCATGCAATCGTCGTGCATTTCCATCAGTTCAATCCGGTTTCCGTCGGGGTCTTCGATCCAGGCTTGCCGGTTGCCATCGGCCCCTTTTTTAATCTGCGCCGTCAATTTGATACCCGCGCCTTGCATGCGTGCTGTTGTTGCTTCCAAATCCTCAATTGTGAAACACAAATGATTCACCCCATTGGCATTCCATCCCGGCGCACGGTCTTCCTCGGCACCTGGGAAAATTTCCAGATAATGCAAGTCAGTAATCCGCAAATAGACCAGCCACAGGCTGCCGTCATCTTTGAGAAGGCGCAGCATTTCGGGGAAGCCAAGCTTGTCGCGATAAAACGCCAACGAGGCCTCTACATCCTTCACCTTTAACGCCGCGTGACCGTATCCGGTTATGCCTTTCATCTATTTCCCTTCCACATCAACCATTTTGCAATTCCGCGCAGTTCCCCGAACCCAATCGTTAAAAGAACGTTAATACGCCGACATTACTCCTGCCGACCCTTCTGTCAACTGGGCAGGCTATTTTTGGTCCCAGTCTGGCCCCCAAGCCGGATCAATTGCCCTTTGCCCGCGATCAATCGCGTCGATTTGTTCAATCTCATCGGCATCAAGCGCCAATTTGGTTGCAGCGTGGTTACTGCGAATGTGATCGGGGTTGCCTGACGTAGGTATCGCGCAATAGCCCTTGGCAAATTCCCACGCCAAAACCACCTGTTCGGCAGTTGCCCCACGCAAGGCGGCAATCGCCGAAATCACCGGGTCACGGCGAAACGCGCCTTTGGCAATCGGCAAATAACAAGTCACCGTAATATCTTTGCTATTACAATAACTTGCCAGCTTTTTGTTTTGCAACCACGGGTTCAATTCGAACTGGTTGTTCACAATCCGCCCTGGTCCGGCAATGGCGATTGCTTGCTCCAGCAATGCGATTGTGAAATTCGACACACCGATAAGTCGCGTTAATCCTTTGTCCTGCGCAAGC
>JANMOK010000307.1:0-3042 GCA_031369165.1 Paracoccaceae bacterium | reverse complement strand
GTGGAAGAGGCGATGCGCGGCCAGCCGATGGATGGCTGCGTGCTGCTGGTCGGCTGTGACAAGACCACGCCGTCGCTGCTGATGGCCGCAGCATCCACCGACTTGCCATCCATCGTGGTGACGGGCGGCCCGATGCTGAACGGCTATTTCAAGAATGAACGTGTTGGGTCTGGCACGCATTTGTGGAAGTTCTCCGAAGCCGTGAAGGCGGGTGAGATGACGGCGGAAGAGTTCGTGGAAGCCGAAGCCTCCATGTCCCGCAGCCCCGGGTCCTGCAATACGATGGGCACCGCCAGCACCATGGCCAGCATGGCGGAATCGCTGGGCATGGCTCTGTCGGGGAACGCGGCAATTCCGGCCGTCGATACGCGCCGCCGGGTGATGGCGCATCTGACCGGGCGGCGCATCGTGCAGATGGTGAAGGATGATCTAAAACCATCAGACATCCTGACCAAAGACGCCTTTGAAAACGCCATCCGTGCCAATGGCGCGATTGGCGGTTCGACCAATGCGGTGATCCACCTTTTGGCGATAGCGGGCCGGATGGGGATTGATCTGACGCTGGATGATTGGGATCGCTGCGGGCGCGATATTGCGACGATTGTGAACCTGCAGCCTTCGGGCAAATACCTGATGGAAGAGTTTTTCTATGCCGGCGGTTTGCCGGTGGTTTTGAAGGTGTTGGCCGAGGGCGGCAAGCTGCACAAGGATGCTTTGACGGTTTCCGGTGCAACGGTTTGGGACGAAGTGAAGGACGTGAAGAACTGGAACGAGGATGTGATCCGTCCGGTTGAAAAGGCGTTGACACAGCAGGGCGGCATTGCGGTGCTGAAGGGCAATCTGGCACCCTCTGGGGCGGTGTTGAAACCTTCGGCGGCGACGCCAGCGCTGATGGTGCATACCGGCCGCGCGGTGGTGTTTGAGAGCATCGTGGAATACCACGCGACGATCAACGACGATGCGCTGGACATTGATGAGACCTGCGTCATGGTGCTGAAATATTGCGGGCCGAAGGGCTATCCTGGCATGGCCGAGGTCGGCAACATGGGGCTGCCGCCGAAGGTGCTGAAAAAAGGGATTACTGACATGGTGCGGATTTCCGACGCGCGGATGTCGGGCACGGCTTATGGCACCGTCGTGCTGCATGTCGCGCCAGAAGCGGCGGCGGGCGGGCCACTGGCGCTGGTTGAGAACGGCGATATGATTTCGCTGGATGTGCCGAATAGATCGCTGACCTTGAACGTTAGCGAGGAAGAATTGGCCAGGCGCCGGGCCAAATGGGTGTCACCGGTGAAAGTTTACAAGGGCGGCTGGTCGGAATTGTACCAGACGCGGGTGATGCAGGCGAATGTGGGAGCGGATCTGGACTTTCTGGTCGGATCGCGCGGCTCGCCGGTGCCACGGGATTCGCATTGAGGGGTGCGGGATGTTGAGAGCACTGGCGCTGTTTTTGAGTGTTGCCTCAACGGCGTTCGCGGACGGGCTGAACTTGCCACAGATCGGTGACAGCGCACCATCGGCACAAACGCTGCCGCTGACCGGCACAGACGGTTTCGGCGGTGACGGTCCGCAGCAAATTATCACGGCCTATCTGACCGCGATGCTGGAAGGCAACGCCGACCCCGACCTGCCGATCTACAGTGCAAAGACCAGGGCCGCCGCGGGCAACTGGCAGATGAGCGCGCGGCAAATGGGCAATGTGGCGAGGACCTATGCCGAGTGCAGCGATCCGCAGGTTTTTCTGCAAGGCAGGCTGGCGGTGCAACGATACCCGGCCAGCCAGCGCGTCTGCGCACCGTTTTTTCTGCTGCGCGAGGACGGTGCCTGGGTGCTGGACCTGACGGCGATGGGTGACATCATCTTGTTCAACACCGAAAACGAATGGCACTTTTCCGGCAAGGTCCCGGTGCCCTATGCTTTTGCCTTCGGGGACTGGCGGCTGGATGCGAATGGTTTTCCGTTTGAATAGGGTGCGGGTTGTCGCCCGGTCGGGACAATCCACAGAGTCGGTCAAGAGGCGGTTTGGAAAATGGCGGGATGGCGTTTGGGTCTGCGGTCAGTTCTGTGGATTTTGGCTCTCACAGTGCCGGAAGCAGCGTTTGCTGACCTGAAACTGCCGCAAATTGGCGGGGAATCGAGCCAGAACGGGTTTCTGCCGCAGATAAATCAACCTGCTTTCACCAGCGAGGGGTCGCCTGCCGACACCGTGTTGCAGTACATCGCGGCGATGCAGGACGGCAATGATGATCCGAATTTGGCGGTCTATTCAGCCGCGTCAAAATTGATGTTGCGTGGGGTGACCGCCAGCGATGCGCAGATGAGCCGAGTGGTAGATACCTATTACAAATGCGGGTTGGCGGAGAGTTTTGAAGGCATAGGGGTTGCGGTGGAACGCTATGCCGCCGATGCCCGCAAATGCCCGCCGATGTTGCTGTTCCGCGAGAATGGTCGCTGGGTGCTGGATTTGGTGACCGCTTCGGGGGTGATACGGTTCAACGACCAAGACGAGTGGCATTTTTCGGGGGGGATTCCGAAGGGTTATGCCTTTGCGTTTGCGGATTGGGTGCTGGATGAGAAAGGCTATCCCAGCCAAGGCGCATCAAACGATCCCGCCCCCGCCGCTGAGGGATCTGGGGCGTATTGAGGCCACCTGCGCCCGGTAGCCCGAGGCGCGGTAGGCGGCGATGGGGTCGATGGCGCCGCCGTCTTGCAGCCGAGCCGCCGCGAGGATGGGTTCGACATCAGTGCGGAAGGCGGTTTTGAGCAGCTCGGACGCCATGAGGGCGTCGTTGGTTTCCTGGAAACCGTCGAGTTCGGTTCGGTTGATCAGCAGCGCTTGGGCATAGGCGCGGCGCACTTCGTTGGCGGAGCGCATCAAGCTTTCGATCGGGTCGGTGACGTTGTGCGATTGATCCAGCATGTGCGAGGGTTTGGTTGCCATCACACCGCGATGTTCGGCATCGACCAGTTCGTTGAACACCAGAAACAACCGGAACGGATCAATCGAACCGGTGTCGAGGTCGTCGTCGCCGTATTTCGAAT
>JANMOK010000222.1:0-3256 GCA_031369165.1 Paracoccaceae bacterium | reverse complement strand
CGCGGCGGAAGGCGCGGGCCGGGGTTTCCGTTACGGCGGCGAGGTCTACGATGTCGCGCACCCGGCTAAGGGCGAGTTGGGTGCCCGAAAGCAACAGGCGGTCGGCGGGTCGCAGGACGACCGAGCCGAGGTCGGAACCGGCCATATGCATGTGGCGGCTGACACCGATGATGCGGATGCCCATGCGTTTGAGCTCGTGGAAGTCGGACACCCGTTGGTGCTTGCCCTGGCGAGCTGGGGCGACATAGGCCTCAACGGTGACGCGTTCTTCGCCGGTGCGCAGGGCGAGCGGGGATTGATAGACGAAGATGCCGGGCAGGGTGTCGAGGGTCAGCACTTCATCGCGGGTGGCCTGGACGATCAATCTATCGCGCGGCTGGATGGTTTCGGCGTCAAGGTTTTTGGATATTCGCTGCATGCCGCGTTTGATTGCCAGCAGGTTTACGCCGCCGGGTTTGAGAAACGAAATGGCGGGCACCGCGATGCCGATCAGCGGCGAGTTTTGCGGGAAACCGATTTCGGTCAGGAAATGTTCGTCGTTGCTGCCGTCGATTTGGTGATCGGCGCGTGAGGGCAGCAGGATCGGGCCGAGGATGGCCATGATCGCTGCCCCGGCGACGCAGACGGCGATGCCGACCGGCAAGATATCAAACAAGCCAAAGCCCGGCAGTCCCTGTTGGCGAACCACGCCGTCAACCAGCAGGTTGGTCGATGTGCCGATCAGCGTGCACATGCCGCCGAGGATGGTGAAATAGGACAGCGGGATTAAAAGCCGGGTCGAGGCGGTGCCGATGGCGCGGGCGAGTTTGATGACCACCGGGATCATCACCATGACAATGGGTGTGTTGTTCATGAATGCCGAGGTGACGGCAATACCGGCAAACAGCCCGATCAGGGCCACACGAGGCCGTTCCTTGGCATGCGAGGTGAGCCACGCCGAGACGATTTCGAGCGTGCCTGTGCGTACCAGCGCGCCCGATATGATGAACATCGCCCCGATGGTGACCGGAGCGGAATTGCCGAAAGCTGCGGAAAAATCGTCCAGGCTGATGAGGCCAAGTGCCAGATATGTCGCGGCGCCAATTGCTGCTATGGCTGAGGGTGGCATGACTTCGGCGACAAAGGCCGCGAATATCAGACCGAGCAAGATCAAGGCGACTGCGTCTTGGTGGAGGGCGAAAAATTCCAAGAAGTGACACTCCATTGCTGTGGCATGTTTCTGCCAACATATCCCGACCAAAGCAATCGTGATATTTTTTTCGGCGAAGTTTTGCAGGCTGGCTAGAATGGGAAATCGGCTGAGCAATGGGGTATTATATTACCGTAATTGTAAGGCATTGTTTTTACGTATTTTAATGCAACATTATTGCATTGACGTGGCAAGTTAGATCGTTAAAAGACGGCATCCGGCTTGACCACTTTGGTGGGCCAAAGTCATTTGAATAGAAACAACGGACCTGTCTCGATGAAAACTTTCACTGCCAAACCGGCGGATATCGACAAGAAATGGATCCTGATTGACGCTGAAGGCGTTGTTCTGGGCCGTCTTGCCTCGATTGTTGCCATGCGCCTGCGCGGCAAGCACAAGCCGTCTTTTACCCCGCATATGGATATGGGCGACAATGTCATCATCATCAACGCCGAAAAGGTGCAGATGACCGGCAATAAACGCGCCGACAAGCGGTATTATTGGCACACCGGGTTTCCTGGCGGGATCAAGTTTCGCACCGCCGCGCAAATTCTTGAGGGCAAATTCCCCGAGCGTGTCGTATCCAAAGCGATTGAGCGCATGTTGCCCGGTGGCCCGTTGAGCCGCCAGCAGATGTCAAACCTGCGGGTTTATGCCGGTGGTGCCCATACCCATGAAGCGCAGAACCCGACCGTGGTCGATCTGAAAGTGCTGAACCCTAAAAATACCCGGAGCACATGAGCATGGCCGAAGAAATCAAATCGCTCGAAGACTTGAAAGAAATTGCGGTCGCTCCGGTTGTGGTGGTGCCGCGCGTATCGGTGCGCGATGCCTTGGGTCGGTCGTATGCGACCGGCAAGCGGAAAAACGCGGTTGCCCGGGTCTGGATCAAGCCGGGCAAGGGCAAAGTGACGGTGAATGGCAAGGAAATGAACGCCTATTTCGCCAGGCCGGTGTTGCAGATGGTGATCGGCCAGGCATTTTCGGTGGCAGGTGTTGTTGGTGAGTTCGATGTGATGGCGACTGTCAAAGGCGGTGGATTGTCGGGCCAGGCCGGTGCGGTGAAGCACGGGATTTCCAAGGCGCTGCAATTGTATGAGCCGTCGTTGCGGCCGGCGCTGAAAGCGGCGGGCTTCCTGACGCGGGATTCGCGTGTTGTGGAACGCAAGAAATACGGCAAGCGCAAGGCGCGCCGCAGCTTCCAGTTCTCCAAACGGTAAGCTGGTTGCGAATGGGATTGGGAAGGGCTGGCAGCGATGCCGGCCCTTTTTGCTTGGCGTCGGACGGTGCGCAGAATGCGCACCCTGCGGAGGGTGAAAATGCCAATCGGAGTATTTGACAGCGGTTTGGGCGGGTTGACGGTTTGGCGGGCGTTGCAGGCGCGATTGCCGGGGCAGGGGTTTGTCTATTTGGGCGACAATGCGCATGCGCCTTATGGACCGCGTTCGGCAGACGAGATTTATGATCTGACCTGTGCAGGTGTTTCCACGTTGTTTGAGTGTGGCTGTGAGTTGGTGGTGTTGGCCTGCAACACCGCTTCGGCGGTCGCTTTGCGACGGATGCAGGAGGAATGGGTTCCGGCGGACAAACGTGTTTTGGGCGTATTCGTGCCGATGATCGAGGTCTTGGCCAAGCGGGACTGGGCGGATCGGTCGTCGCCGCGTTTCGTGGGGATTGAACGAGTAGCGTTGTTTGCGACATTGGCCACAGTGAATTCGGGCGCGTTTGCCCGCGAATTGGCGTTTCGCGCGAAAGGAGTCGAGGTGACGGCGCAGGCTTGTGTGGGGTTGGTGGATGCGATTGAAATGGGTGATACGGTCAGCGCCGAATTGATGGTTCGCGACTATGTGGTTGAAATGGCAAAGAATTGCCCCGATCCGCAAGTGGCGGTGTTGGGCTGCACGCATTATCCGCTGGTGCAGGATGTTTTTGAGCGGGAATTGCCGGAGGGGACTTTGGTTTTGTCCCAGCCCGCGATTGTGGTGGAAAGTTTGGCGGATTATCTGGTGCGGCTGGTCCGGGCCTACAAGACCCTGGGGTATCGGGAGGACGTGCAGGAGACCTGCG
>JANMOK010000216.1:0-2664 GCA_031369165.1 Paracoccaceae bacterium | reverse complement strand
GGGGAAGTTGGCGGCGCGAATGATGTCGGCGATGGTCGGGCCAATGGCGCTTTGCGACTGCGCAGGCAGCAAAGGCAGCTGATCCTGTTCTGGCCTGGAAACGGGTTCGTCGGGCGGCGGCGCGCTTTGAACTGGGGGCGTCAAGCGGTTGGCGTTCAGGCGAATAGCGATAACGGCCATGGATTCGGTAACGCTGCGCATTTGTTTGACCAATTCGGCTTGGGATTTGTCAAAGGCGTCAAATCTTGGCCCGATTGGCGTCAGCGCATTGCGCAGCATGGTGTCAATTTCGTCGGCGTTTGAGACGTGTTGCATGGCGGCGGGTGGCGTTTTCTGGGTGACCAGCAGCGCGATGACCCAAAACAAGGTGATCGGCGCGACGAGGGTTATGAAAAACAGCATGGTGCCAACATAACCGCGCCCGATGCCAGCGCCGCCGTAGCCAAAGCCATAGCCGAGCGAAATGATTGCCCAAAGCAGACTGGCCACCAGCGCCAGTTGATTGGCGCGGCAGGACATGAACTTTCGCAGACGCGAGGATTCAGGCATCAGACGAATTTGATGCTGAGGATTTCGTAGGATTTGTCGCCGCCGGGGGTTTTGACTTCGATGCTGTCGCCTTTGTCTTTGCCAATCAGCGCCCGCGCCAAAGGCGAGCGGATGTTGAGCAGACCTTTCTCGATTTTCGCCTCGGCTTCACCCACCAGTTGGTAGGTCTTTTCTTCCTCGGTATCTTCGTCGATCAGTTTGACGGTGGCACCGAATTTGATGGTGCCCGAAAGTGCGGCCACGTCAATAACATCGGCACGGCTGATGATGGCATCGAGGTCTTTGATGCGGGCTTCGATGAAGCCCTGCTTTTCGCGGGCGGCGTGATATTCGGCATTTTCCGACAGGTCGCCGTGTTCGCGTGCTTCGGCAATGGCGCGAATGATTGCTGGACGATCAGCGGAGCGGAGCTTTTTCAGCTCGGCGTCCAGCTCGGCAAAGCCTTTGGCGGTCAGCGGTATTTTTTCCAATGTCTTTCTCCATTCCCGGCAATTGGCTGCCCGGAACTTTTCGGCGTGGTATGTGTGGATTGTTCCCGTTCGCACATTATGCGGGGATGCGGGCGGCTTCAAGGGTTTTGGGTGTTCGTGTCGCGTTGACCCTTGGGGCCGTGACAGGTTACGCAAGGCGAGACATTTCGGAGGACCGATCATGACGGAAATCACCCGCGAAGCGATGGAATACGACGTGGTGATCATCGGCGCGGGGCCAGCAGGGTTGTCGGCGGCGATACGGTTGAAGCAGTTGGATGCGGAAATTTCCGTAGTGGTTCTGGAAAAGGGCTCGGAAGTTGGGGCGCATATCCTTTCGGGGGCGGTGTTGGACCCTTGTGGGTTGGATGCGCTGATACCGGATTGGAAACAACGCGGGGCGCCTATTAAAACTGAAGTAACCGAGGATCGGTTTTTGGTACTGGGGCCAGCGGGCAGCTTGCGCATACCGAATTTTCCGATGCCGCCATTGATGAGCAATCACGGCAATTACATTGTCTCGATGGGCAATGTCTGCCGCTGGATGGCCGAGCAGGCGGAAGCTTTGGGGGTGGAGATATTTCCGGGGTTTGCCGCCTCGGCGTTGGTTCATGGCGAAAATGGTGAGGTTAAAGGCGTTGTCGCGGGCGAGTTCGGGTTGGGCAAGGATGGCAAGCCGGGGCCGGGTTATGAGTCGGGGATGGAGCTGCACGGCAAGTATGTGATGCTGGCCGAAGGGGTGCGCGGGTCGCTGAGCAAGCAGGTGATCGCGAAGTTTGATCTGGCTAAGGGGCATGATGTGCCGAAATTCGGGCTGGGGATGAAGGAAATCTGGGAGGTTCGCCCCGAAAACCATCGGCTGGGGCAGGTGACGCATACGATGGGTTGGCCGTTGGGTGGCAATGCTGGCGGCGGGTCGTTCGTGTATCATCTGGAGAATAATCAGGTCTATGTCGGGTTTGTGGTGCATCTGAACTACAAGAACCCGCATCTGTATCCCTATATGGAATTCCAGCGCTTCAAGCACCATCCGGCGATTGCGGCGGTGCTGGAGGGCGGCAAGCGGGTGGCTTACGGGGCGCGGGCGATTACCGAGGGCGGCTGGCAGTCGATTCCGAAACTTGTGTTCCCCGGTGGTGCTTTGCTGGGTTGTGCGGCGGGGTTGGTGAATGTGCCGCGGATAAAGGGCAACCATAACGCGATGTTAAGTGGGAAGGCTGCTGCCGAGGCGGCGTTTGCGGCGATAAAGGCGGGGCGTTCAGGGGATGAATTGACGGCTTATGAGGTCGATCTTCGATCAGGGCCGATTGCCAAGGATTTGAAGCGGGTCCGCAATGTCAAGCCGTTGTGGTCGCGTTTCGGACTGTGGCCTTCGTTGGTGTTGGGTGGCCTTGATATGTGGGTGGCGAATGTCACCGGGTTCACCCTGTTTGGCACGATGAAGCACGGCAAAAGCGATGCGGCGGCGACTGGTTTGGCCAAGGATTATGCGGTGATTGATTATCCCAAGCCGGATGGGAAACTGAGCTTTGACCGGCTGACCAATGTGTAGTTCAGCGGTACCAGCCATGCTGAAGATGAGCCGTGCCATCTGGTTTTGGTCGATGCTTCGATTCCGATTGGCGTGAACTTGCCGCAATTTGCC
>JANMOK010000186.1:0-3433 GCA_031369165.1 Paracoccaceae bacterium | reverse complement strand
GGCGGCGGATTGTCCGGGCCCGGTGTGGTTGAACGGGCGGAAGCGGACAACCCGCATCCCCGCCGACGCCAGCGCAGCAAGCGCCAGATCGGCCGCAGCTTTGGTCGAGGCATAAACCCCTTGCGGTCCGATCGGGCTGTTCTCGTCGATCCGTCCCGAGACATTTCCGGCATGAATCTGGCTGGAGCTGACGAACAAGAAAGTGGTGCCGGGACATAGCGCGCCAAGCACGCTGGCAAGCCGCAAAGTGGCGCTGCAGTTAATCGACCAGGCCGCGACCGGGTCATCTTCGGCGGCCTGTCGGCTGGCAATCCCAGCCAAATGCAGGATGTGGGTCGGTCGAAACTGAGCGATGTTGCGGGCAACGGCACCCGCGTCCAATATGTCGAGCAGAGCAAACGCACAGCCTGCCGGGGCCGAAACTGGCCGCCGCGCCGAGTAAAGAATTTCCGCGCCTTCCACAGAGTTCAGAATCTCCCGTGCAGCATAGGGCGCGACAAATCCGTCGCCTCCGGTGATCAACACCCTGAATTCTGGTTTTCTGCCAGTCAACTTTGCAACCGCTGCATGTCAGCGTCGACCATTTCATTGATCAACTCTTCCAGCCCAATTGTTGCCTGCCAGCCTAGTTTGGCTTTCGCCTTGGCCGGATTTCCCAACAGCAATTCGACCTCGGCGGGCCGCATCAGGTCGGAATCGGTAACCAGGAATTTATTCGAATTCAAGCCAACACGCGCGAAAGCGATGTGGCACATGTCGCGCACGCTGACCGCGCGCCCGGTGGCAATGACGTAATCGTCTGGCATTTCCTGCTGCAGCATAAGCCACATCGCGTGCACAAAGTCGCGGGCGTGGCCCCAGTCACGTTTGACATCTATGTTGCCAAGCCGCAGTTCGCCTGCAAGACCCAGCTTGATGCGCGCCACGCCGTCGCTGACTTTGCGGGTGACGAACTCAATGCCCCGCAGCGGCGATTCGTGATTAAACAGGATACCGCTCGAGGCATGCATGCCATAGCTTTCACGATAGTTGACGGTGATCCAGTGCCCGTAAAGTTTCGATACGCCATAGGGCGAGCGCGGATAAAATGGTGTCGTTTCCGATTGCACATGCTCTTGCACCTTGCCGAACATCTCGGAGGAAGAGGCCTGATAAAACCGCGCTGAAGCGGCCGCAAGTTTCACCGCCTCAAGCACGTTGCACACCGCCAACGCCGTTACGGCGCCGGTCAAAAGCGGCGTCTGCCAGGACGATTTGACAAAAGATTGCGCGGCCAAATTGTACACTTCATCCGGTTTCGCTTCGTTTACCGCCCGGATCACGCTCGACATGTCAGTGATGTCGCCGTCGATGAATCGCACGTCTTTTTCTATGCCTAGCCATTTCAGCCGGACATGGTTGTTTTCGGCTGTGCTTGAGCGTCTCACCAGACCGAAGACCTCGTAACCTTTCGATAGCAGCAATTGGGCCAGGTAACTTCCGTCCTGACCAGTCACTCCAGTGATCAGAGCCCGTTTTTTCATTTGTTGCGCGGTTCCGTTTCATAGGGTGGTCGTTGCTGGTAAGCAGAACAAGGCACACGGGAAACTATTGAATGTAGTATTGCCCGAGTAATGTACCGGGGCAATAGTCACTCAACTCGGCCTATTGTCCAAGTTCATCGTCGGCTAGGCTCTGAGACATGATTTCTGGGCACCATTTGGCAAGACTGTCACAAGGCCGATTTGCTGCTCATCTCTAAAATTCGTACAAAAGTAACTGTGGTAGCGAGAGAGGGACTTGAACCCCCGACCCCAGGATTATGATTCCCGTGCTCTAACCAGCTGAGCTACCTCGCCACAGATGGCGGCTGTTTAGGTCGGCACCGGGTATGCGTCAAGGGGCAAAGCCCGGCTTCAATTCACCGGGAACAGGTGGGCGCGGTCGGGCGGGAAGCCGAGCAGCAGTTCGGCACCCGGAGCAAAGCTTTCGTCTTTGCCCAAGGCCACAATCACCCGACCGCCACGCGACAGTGCCACATCAACCACGGTTTCCGTGCCCAGCCGCTCAGCCAAAGTTACCGTGCCGTGCAGACGGCCTTGACTATCGGGGGTCAAGTATTGTGGGCGAACCCCCAATATCGCCTTGCCGCCTTTGGCAAAGCCGTTTGCGGCGTGGGTCATGGTGAAGGGATCCAGCGCGGGTGAAGACACGGTGATGCGGTCGCCCGAAACCTCCTGCACGTCCACTTGGAGGAAATTCATCTTGGGTGAGCCAAGGAACCCGGCAACAAACTGGTTGGCTGGACGATGGTACAACTCCATTGGCGCACCCACCTGTTGCACGATGCCGTGATTCAGCACCACAATGCGATCCGCCAAAGTCATCGCTTCGACCTGATCGTGGGTGACATAGATCATGGTGGTGCCAAGGTCTTTGTGCAATTTGCCGATCTCCATCCGCATATCGACGCGCAGGGCGGCGTCTAGGTTGGACAATGGTTCATCAAACAAAAACACCGCCGGATTGCGCACGATGGAGCGGCCAATTGCTACCCGTTGCCGCTGCCCGCCTGACAGTTGGCCGGGTTTGCGGTCAAGCAGGTGTTCCATTTTCAAAATGCGGGCCGCTTCGTTGACCCGAGCTTCCTTTTCGGCCTTCGGAACGCCCTTGATCGTCAGGCCAAAGCCGATATTTTCGCGCACGTTCATATGCGGGAAAATGGCGTAGGATTGGAACACCATCGCCACCCCGCGTTCGCGCGGCTGCACGTCATTGCAAAGCTGGTTGTCGATATGCAATTCACCGGATGATATTTCCTCCAGACCGGCAATCATCCGCAACAAAGTGGATTTGCCACAGCCCGAAGGCCCAACAAAGACGATGAATTCACCGTGTTTGATGTCCAGATCGACGCCTTTGATCACGTCAACAGGCCCGAAGCTTTTGCACAGTTTGTTCAGTTTCACATCGGCCATGATTAGTCCTTTCCTGATCGGGTCTTGCCCAATCTCAATTGTCCATCTGCACCCGCAATCACCTTTTGCGGATCGGCAATTTCACCGACAAATGGACCGCCGTCTGGGTTGTGCAGAAAGCCCAACAGCCACAATTTGCCACCGTCCACGACCACGCGCGCCGCATAGCGTCGGCAGGGCAGATCACCGTCAAGGAAGCCCGGCGCGACCCGCCAAGGCCCGCGCGGGCTATCGCCAATCATGTAATGCGTGCCGGTCACGGGCTTGCTTGTCGCAGCTTGCGTTTTTGACCAGTGGTCTGCCGAAGTACAAAACAGACAATACCAGTGTCCCTGCCATTCAAACACCTGCGGCACTTCCATCTGGCCGAAAGTTCCGCCAGCATAAACCGGGTCTTGCAGGGTCCATGTGTAAAGATCGGGCGAGGTGGCAAAGCCGATAGCTCCACCGGCGTTGGGTTCGGCCACGCCCGGCAT
>JANMOK010000372.1:0-9777 GCA_031369165.1 Paracoccaceae bacterium | reverse complement strand
CGGACAAATTGTCGGCTGACGCGGTTTTCACCCTGGCTTCTGGCACCGCACGACCCTTGGCCGAGTTGCTGGACCTGATGCTGGCGCAGGCCAGGCTCAAGATCGAGGTTCAGATCGATCCTGCGCTGCAACGGTCCAGCGAAAGTGCGGCGAGCGTCGGCGACTTCGGCCGGGCGCGGGCTCTGCTGGGCTGGACGCCGCAAATTCCGATCGAGCAGACGCTGCGGGAAATGGTTGAATATGCGCGGCTTGAATTGGCGGCAGTACCGGGGCAATTGCAATGACAGCGGCCCGTCGGTCAAAAAACGCAACGGGCCACCGGTTTCGCCGCATTTGCCTTGAACGATTATCTTCCCGCCAGTTAACCCTTGTGCAGGCGTGACGGCGGCAACAGGATACCAAATGACAAAAGATAATCTGATCCCAAAAATTATCGAGGTCTACGAGCGTCTGGCAAAAGGCGCATTGCTGCCGACAGACCTAATTGAGGTGCCTTTGGCCGCGGCCGAAAGCAACCCATCCTGGATCGAACGTGCGCACCGCAAAAACCAGATGGTGGAGTTGGATGCGCTGGTGTTCCGGCATTTTCGGGCACCCATGGGGGCCATTCTCGATGTCGGCGCTCATTGGGGCTATATGGCGCTAAGCATCCGGAATTCGGGCACGGATTGTCCGATCGTGTCGTTTGAGGCGCTGAGCGCCCACAAGGCGAGTTTACAGCGGCTGAAGGAGCTGGACACTGTTGGCTATGATTACCGAATTGTGGGCGTCAGCGACAGAACCAAGGTGGTGACGCTTTTCGGCCCTGTTGTAAATGGGCGGCCGATAACTGCACTGAGTTCAGTTGATGGATCAGTATTTGATCGGCGGCATGCAGAATATATTGGCTCATTGCTTGGACAATCACTGCCGGTCTCCGACGCTTACGAATTCAAATTGTTGAAAACAGTAATCACGTGCGAGTCTCTAGACGATCTTCTTGCCGATCCTGATCTAATGCCGCGCGCAAGAAAAATCGCGGCCCTCAAGATTGATGTCGAGGGCCATGAAGCGCAGGTTCTTGCGGGTGCGGAGGGCATGATACAACGCGACCTGCCGTTTGTCATGAACGAAGGCGCCAACCGATCGGCGGCCCTGGTTGCCTTCATGCACCGGCACGGATACCGCGCGGCGGAGCGGCGCGGCAACAAGATCACCGAAATATTTAATGAGTCCAAAGCTGTCAACGGTTACTGGTTTCATGAAAGCAAACGCGGCGATTATGAATCCATAGGGCTGATCCAAAATGATCGGCCGGTCGCCAGAGCATTCCGCCGTATCAGATCTGAGATCAATTCAGTTTTCATGAACAATTCCAGCAAACGCGATGTCCCGTGAATACTCCAGGTTTGGCCGGAGCCGGATTGAATGAAAAATAAGGCCGTCATCGTGATTGGCCCGTCGTGGCATTCCTGCGGCAGCTACGAGGCAATGCGCAGGCAAATTGAGTGCTGCTCAGCCCTTGGCTTTGAGACGTTTTTCTTGGCCGTCAGTCCGCAGGGAAAAATTACAGAAAACAAGAAGCGCTACTGGCAGGACTATCTGCAGGCGACCACCAACCTGGGTGCAAGCGAACGCGCTTTTGTGGCGCGGTCCAAACCGCTTGCTTACCACCGCGAATTCTGGACCCACTATCCCCCTGCATTGTTTCGCAGCGTCGCATACTTGGCGACGCTGCACACGCGACTGCTGAACCCGCCGGACAGTCTGATGGCATTCGTCCAGCAACACGATGTTATTGCAATTTTGTGCAATCACTATTTCAACCTGCCAATAGCCCTCAAGCTTAGGAAAAAAATCCCCGGTGTCAAAATTGTGCTCGAGACCCAGGATATTCAGAGCTATCATTTTCAGGACGGGGGAATGCGAAGGCCGTTCCGGCAATTGCCCGACCGGCTGTCGGCCATGCTGCGTGATGAAATGAAATTATCGCGTCAAGCAGATGAAATGGTGCATTACAACGAAAAAGAAGCGGCGGTTTTTGAGCTACATGCGCCAAATCACAAACACCACATCGTGTATCCGACGGTTCCGCGTAACCATTCCACGCCCGCAAAGGTCGTCAAGCGCGATGTTTTCGATTTCCTGATCGTCGCTTCGGCGAATGAGCCGAACTTTCACAGTCTGGTCTGGTTTTTCGAGGATGTCTGGAACGAAGAGCTGGAAAAGAAATGCCAATTGCGGATCCTTGGTAACGTTGCCAAGATGTTTGAAGTGCGGAAACATCCCGTTTACCAGAAGTATCACCACCATTTTCTCGGTCGGGTCGACGACCTTTCAATGTCTTACCACAATGCCCGAACTGTATTGCTGCCTGTTGTCGAAGGGCATGGCATTGCCGTCAAGGCAATCGAGGCGCTATCCTATGGTAAAAGGGTGTTGGCAACACCATTGGCCTTTCGCGGATTCGACCGGCAGCTTGGCCAAGAGCTGACTTCAGAAATCGCAAATTATGACGTGGAATTCCGCCAACGGATGTATTCTTCGCTACACTCTGGACCGCCGCGCAGCAACCCCGGCGCCGTCGAAGTTTATGAGCGATTGTTCGCGCCGGAGAAGCAATTGGAAGCCTACAAAAAGATCATTCTCGGCGGGTAGCTAAGAACTTGAAATCGGCGTCAGGTCAAGGCGCGCGCAAGTCTGGCAATCAATCGTAGACGGCCAGAATTCGGTCAGACCCGTGCCTCCCAGCCACCCAGACCAGCTTGGCCCGGGCACCGCGACCTTTACCCATACATCTCCTCGTAGCGTTCAAATTCGGCGGTAAAATAACCAATGCCTTGGGTGACGGAGCGGATTTCACCCGTTAAGGCGTCCAAAGCCGATCCCGGCATGATGGCACGGAAAATATCCCAGCCTTTCGCGTCGGGGTCTTGATCAAAGCCCAATACTTGCCCGCGATGCCCCGCCACCAGTGGCCCCATCGCACCGGTAAAGGCCGAGGGAATATAGAAGGAAACTTGATAAAACGGCTGCAGTTGCACCGGTCCTGCGGCCAGCAACGCATCGTGTGTGCCCATCCGGCCGGCAATCCGAAACGCCATGTCGGACGAATCCACAGCGTGCGAGCCACCATCGGTCAGCGTCACGGTCAGATCAATTACCGGAAACCCCAGTGGTCCCTTGGTCAAAGCCTCGCGCACACCTGTTTCTACCGCCGGAATATAGTTACGCGGCACCGCGCCACCCTTGACGATCTCGTTGAAAACAAAGCCCGAACCGCGCGCACCCGGCTGCACGTTCAAACGCACGTCGGCAAACTGCCCGGCGCCACCGGATTGCTTCTTGTGCCGGTACGGCAGCTCCAAACCCTTGGAAATCGTCTCGCGATAGGTCACATGCGGCACGCTTTCCACCACCTCAACCCCAAACACATCGCGCAAACGCGTATGTAACTGCCGCAAATGCAGCGTCCCTTGGGTACCAACCAATTCGTTGCCAGTTTCCGGATCTTGCCGCACGGAAAGCCCCGCGTCGTCTTCCGCCAACATCGCCAAAGCCGCCGCAAGTTTCGCCGTGTCTTTGTCATTGGCCGGAGCCAGAATGCGCGTCAAAATCGGGGCATGAACTTTGCGCCAGTCCGGTGCCGATTTCGCCTCTCCGGCAAACAACACCTGACCGGCCAACAGGTGATCCGATTTCACGGCAGCCACAACTTCGCCCGCCTCAACCGTGCCTTTCGCTGCACCGTCTTGCCCATGCGCCGCGCTCATCTGCCCCGGCACCCGACCGCCCAGCCCCTGCCCGGCAGGCAGAGCATCCAGTGCCCGCAACAGCACCGTCTTGCCGACGTGTTTCTTGTGGTTGGCGTGGAACGCCACGGCCAGTGGCGGACGCGAGCCAGTTTGTTCGGCCAATCGCGCCCGCAAGACGCTGGCGTCGGGCGCTTCGTGGCGCAATGCTTTCATCACCCGCACAATCCCGTTGCCGTGGCTGGCCGCGCCCACCAGCGCCGGGATGAATTTATTTTCCCTGAACAGTCGCGCGCATATTGCATACAATGCACCTTGCGCGGGTGTCCGATCTTCGATCAATTCCTCCAGCAATCCATCGTCAAATTCCGACAAATGCTCCAGCAATTCCCCACGCGCCTCGTGCTCGCGCTCCGACATTTCGGCTGGCATTTCGATCAGTGCCGACGGCCCGCCCTCGCGGTATTTCCAAGCCCGCTCCGATACCAAATCGACCGCGCCAACGATCATCCCATTGTCGCGGATCGGTACCTGCCGCACCAAAATCACGTGGTTGGCAAAGTCTTGCAAAGCCGCAGCAATCTCGGCAACGCGACCTTCGGCCTCGTCCATCTTGTTGATGAACAAGATCACCGGCACGCCGGCGGCCTCTGACATATGCAGATAGGGCGAGGCCAAAGCCGCATCGCCCGCGCTTGGTGCCACGCAAATCACCGCAGCATCAGCGGCAAGCAACGCGTCCATCGCACTGGGCAGAAAGTCCACCGAACCCGGACAATCCAGCGCTGTCCATTTTTCGCCCAAATGGGTGAACGCAGCAACGCGCAACTCGCCAGCGGCTGCGGGTGGCAAGGCCTTGCCTTCCAACGCGCACATGCGATCCACCAATGTCGATTTCCCGGTATTAGCGGCACCGAGCACCGCAAAACAGCGTGCCATAGCGTCCCTCCTTGTTCCCGCCCAAGGTGTTTACCGGCACAAGCACCGATATCCGGGCGTGTTTCTGTTGAATTGAAGATGCCTCACACAAATCACTTTGTCTGCATGATTCCTGACTGTAGGTCGGCAAAGACCTGCGTTAGCTTGCAAACCAAAGGAAACACCATGCCAAATACCGTCGATGCGTCTTTGAACGTTCTTGGCCAACCCCTGAAGCAATGCTCGCAAGACCCCAAGACCGGGTTTTTTCGCAACGGCTGCTGCGACACATCTGATTTGGACCAAGGCAGCCACACGGTTTGCGCGGTGATGACGGCGGAATTTCTGACTTTTTCCAAAGCTGCGGGAAACGACCTGTCAACGCCGCATCCCGAATTTGGCTTTGTGGGGCTGAAACCGGGCGATCAATGGTGCCTGTGCGCCGCGCGTTTCCTGGAAGCCTACGAAGCTGACGCAGCCCCGCGCATCCGCATGAACTCGACACATCTCAAAGCGCTTGAGATCGTGCCGATGGACGCGCTTCGAGAAATGGCTTTGGAGCGCAACTAGGCGGTCGCCGCCTTTGGCTGCCGTTCGCGAAATGCCCGCGTCGCCCACATTCCAGCCAGCATCGCCACCAAGAAGATTGCCACGCGACTGTCCATGAATCCCAACGCAGGAATTGCTCCACCCGGACAGAACCCAGTAATCCCCCAGCCAACGCCAAAGCCGATTGACCCTAGAATCAGCGGCGCGTCGATGACCTTGCTGGTCGGAAGAGAGTATTTCACGTCATAGACTGGCTTTGGTCGTGCCCCAAAAAGCAGACGATAGCCAATGAATGTTGTAGCCAGTGCCGACCCCATGACCAACAGCAGACTGGCGTCAAACGTGCCCGCGACATCAAAAAAATTGATGACTTTTGCTGGGTTCGACATGCCGGATATTACGATGCCGCATCCAAATACGACGCCGCAAATCAGTGCTGCTAACAAGCGCATCTCAACCCCCAATCACATGACGCATAACATAAACCGTCACAAAAGCGGCAGCCATGAAAGCGCAAGTTGCTACAATGGAACGTGGTGACAGGCGCGCAATGCCGCAAACCCCATGCCCGCTCGTGCAGCCGTTGCCATAAGTCACGCCGACGCCAACGATCAGCCCGCCGACTATCAGCGCAACATTGGAAACCGGCACCGCGAACCCGGTTTGCACACCGATAGAGCCCAGCAAGAGCGGGGCCGAAATTGACCCGGCCAGAAACACCAGCCGCCAGGACGTGTCGCTTGAATACGGCGGCAAGACACCCGCCAGTATCATCGTCATCCCGGCGATGCGCCCCAGCAGGGCCATCAGCATGACCGCCGACAGACCGATCAGGCCGCCACCAACAAGGGCGGCAATCGGCGTAAATTCTGTAACCATCGTCGTTGTTCCCCGCGTTTTTCTGTTACTTACGCATTCATAACAGGTATTGCAGCACACTGAGCAACAAAAGAATATTGCGTCTGCCTGACCTCTGCGAACCGAAATATTGTGCCGAACCGCAGCCCTATTTGGAAAAATTTTTCGCCGCGATCGCCCGGCCCGCAGCCACACCCGACGCCCAGGCCCATTGGAAATTGAACCCGCCCAGCCATCCGGTCACATCCACAACTTCGCCGATGAAATACAGGCCCGGCACCGATTTCGCTTCCATTGTCCGCGCGTCCAGCCCGTCGGTATCGACACCGCCCAACGTTACTTCCGCCGTGCGATAGCCTTCCGTGCCGGTCGGCGTGACCTGCCAATTCGACATCGTCGCGACCAGTTTCGCCAGCTTCGCATCCGGCAGATCGGCAATGTTACCGGTCAGTTTTTCAAAGTTCAAAAAATACTCAGCCAACCGTCGCGGCAAGAACTCAGACAAGACCGTCGCAATGTCGCGCCGTCCGCTTGCGCGGCGTCGGGCTTTCAACTCGGCAAAAAAATCAGTCTCCGGCAACAAGCCAATCGCCACCGGCATTTTTTCGCGCCAATAGGACGACGCCTGCAAAATTGCCGGTCCCGAAATCCCGCGATGGGTGATCAGAACTGCCTCGTCGAAAGCGACGCCCGCACAAGACACCCGCGCATCGCAGGCGATGCCGGCCATTTCGCGGGTATCGCGCAAAACATCTTCGCCAAATGTGAACGGCACCAAGGCGGGACGGGTCTCGAGAACATCCATTTTGAACTGCTCAGCCAACTGGTAACCAAATCCGGTCGCCCCCATTTTCGGGATCGACTTGCCACCGCAGGCCACGACTAGGTTGCGGGCGGATATACTTGTCCCGTCGGACAACCGCACAGCAAACTCATCTGCAGCCTTCTCAACCTTCTCAATTGAAATTCCCAATGAAAGGTCAACCGCCTTCGCCGCCATCTCCTCCAACAACATCGCGATAATCTGCTTGGCCGACCGGTCGCAAAACAACTGGCCCAAAGTCTTTTCGTGCCAAGCAATGTCGTGCTTCTCGACCAATGTTACAAAGTCGCTTGGCGCATACCCTGCCAGCGCCGATTTGGCAAAGTGACGGTTACGCGAAATGAAATTTGCCGGGCCACAATGCAAATTCGTGAAATTGCATCTGCCACCACCGGAAATTCGAATCTTCTCGCCCGGCGCTGCGCAATGTTCCACAACCAGAACTTTGCCACCCTTCGCCCCCGCGAATGCCGCGCACATCATGCCTGCAGCACCGGCACCTATAACCAGCGTGTCATAGGCTGGCTTCAACTGCCCTTCGCCGACATCTTGTCGCGAAGAAAGTCACGCTCCATCGCCAGAGCGGCCCATTCGTCGTCCTCGGGGCCATCATAAATCAATGTGTAAGGCCCCTCATAAGCGACCCGCTGCGAAGCCTCGATGCAAAGAACGAAGTCGAGCTGATCCATAACAAAACCCGGCGCAAAACTGCACTTGGCATGGCACAATTCGGCCCGGGCAAATATCGATTCAAGGTCCGAATATTTGCTAGCGCCGTGCCAATTGCCGGTGTCGGCAAGAAAACCGACCCCAAAGTCCAGTAAACCCAGAACGTGGCGCACCTCTTTGGGCGATGCCAAAAGATCAAACCAGTTCTCGGTCACAACCCGAACACCCAGCGAGCGGCCTAAATGCCCCATCTCCCGCAAACCAGCCACCGACATGGCCAGTGTCGCGGCGTCGGGTTTGCTCTTGCCGGCAATCACCCGTGCATGTTCCGCTCCCAGCTCAGCTGCCGCTTCGATCCAACGCGCAATCCACGCCTTGTCGCGCTCAAAGCTCGCCGGATTGGTCAGGTCACCGTCATCTATCAGCAGCGTTTGGATAACGACGCCGCTATTGGCGAATGCTTTGGCAATTTCGCGCAGATAGGCTTTTTCGAGGCTGGCGAGATGGAAATGACAAATCTCGGCGCGACTGTAACCTCGCTTTGCCAATTCGGCGGGCAATTCATCCAATCGGCACGCCCCGGCGCCCCAAGTTGGCTGCGCAGCGCTACCGTGCACGTCGCCAGGCCCATTGGGATGCGAAATGCCCAAAAGCCGGTGCAGACTCCAGGTTGAAACGGCGATTAGATTGGACATGTCGAGCAACTCCGCTTGGTGCCGACTAATTGCATCAAATCATCCACGAATGCAAAGCGGTTGCCACGATTGCGTTCCGCACGGTGAACTGGCGTCAACCATGTGCAGCCACGGCCGCGATCAAGCTGCCGCGACGGTGCTCGCTTTGGCTACCGCCTGCGTCAGGCTGGCGATACCATAGGGCTTGGTCAAGACATGAGCATCGCGAAACCCGTCGATCAGACCGCGTTTGCCATAGCCGCTGGCAAAGATGACCGGCACGCCGCGACCTTGCAAAATTGTGGCGATGGGGAATGAATCGACGCCGTGCACGTTGATGTCAAGGATGGCCATGTCAAGCTCGCCGTGCGTGGCAAACTCGATGCCCCTGTCCACTCGGGTCGCGGTTGCCACGACGGAGTGACCGAGGTCATGGAGCATCTCGGCAAGGTCCAAGGCAATGATGCCCTCGTCATCCAGGATCATGAAGCGCAGGCTGCCTGGATTGGCGAGCATCACTAATTCCTACTCTGGGCCGACGTCCGGCACGGGCGAGTCCAAAACACAGACCACCCCGCTTTCAAGATAGCTAACCCTGACTTTGCCGAAAAGTTCCATCGGCAACACCTTTTCGATCAGGCCGGTTCCGAAACCCACCCGGTTCGGGGCTTTTGCGGGGGGACCACCGGTTTCGGCCCATTGCCAGCATAGCTGAGGTGCGTCCGCAGCCCCGTTTATTGTCCAAGCTATATCAACGCGGCCCTCTGGAACCGACAGCGCACCATATTTGGCCGCATTGGTGCTAAGTTCGTGCAAGGCCAAGCTGAACGTCACCGCAATCTGCGGCGTTAGCGCGACATACGGACCGGCAACGGTGAATCGGCTTGGCTCGCCTTGGTGTGGCTCGATGGTGGCATGGATCACGCTGGCAAGATCACTGCCCGTCCAGTTTGCATCCACCAAAAGGTCATGCGCCCGGGACATGGCGCGCAATCTGGCGCCAAATGCACTGCGCGCGTCGGGCAAGGACACATCACCACGCAATGTCTGCGAGGCGATGGCCTGCACGATGGCCAGGGAATTTTTGACGCGATGGTTGAGCTCACCCACCAGTATATCGCGGTGTCGCTCCGCTAGCCTGCGATTTGTGATATCGCGCGCAATACTGGATGCCCCCAACAGCGCACCAGAATGATCGCGCAGGGGTGATTCCGTAACGGATACCCACACCGGGGTGCCGTCGGCCCGCAGACGTGACATTTCATAATGCAGCGTGCTGGCTCCGTCGCGGAACTGCGCAAGGCAGTCAGGCAGTTTTCCGACCTGAGCTGGATCGCGCATCGCTGCCAGCGCTTTGCCTATCATCTCGGGCGCTGAAAAGCCAAATATCTTCCCGGCTCCCGCATTCCAGCTGTTGATCAGTCCTTCCGCATCAATGCTGATAATCGCATCGCTCGTTGAATCGACAATGGCCGCCAGTTGGCGAGAAGACTCCACTGCCCGGCGCCGATCCGTTACGTCTTCGATGGCCAGTAACACCAAGCTTTGCCGCCCG
>JANMOK010000084.1:0-9741 GCA_031369165.1 Paracoccaceae bacterium | reverse complement strand
AACACCGACCATGCCAATTTGCTCTGCCGTTCCTACCAGGCCAAGACAGTAGCGATATACTTCAGGTAAGTCTTGCGATTTCAGGGAATTTTCCAAAAGCGAAAGTCGATCAGCAATCTGAAAGAGCGAATCTTCCAGTATTTCCTCGCATTTGTCATTACCAAGCGAGTGGCGCAAAACCCGTATTGACTCTGCATCAACCAAAGCCGTTTCCGCCGCCGCCAACGTAAATACTTGGCCCATCCCAATCTCCACTCCGTCCCCAGTAGTAACATGAATTGAGGTGTTTGAAAAATTAGTAATTTTTCCGTGGAAACAATTCTTTACTGTCGGCAATTTTCCTCAACTGGCGACAGAATTATTAACACTCGGCTTACTGCAAATACATGTCGCGGTCGCCGGGCCAGTTCAACTCAAAGCCAAACTCAATTTTCTGGCTCGCTTTTGGCGGAAGTTCAAAAGTCCACGTCTGCACGCCACGTTTGCCCTCAAAATCAACTTCGGTTGGTGCCGGTTGCGAGCGGGTAATGACTTCCAAGTCCTCGGCTTCTGAAAATGGCACCCGGTCAAATATCGTCACCGTCATCGGATACTCCAGCAAGCTTTCCGCCGTGATCTCAAAATTTTCTACCCGCCGATTCGTAGTGCCAATCAGACCAAAGTCGCCCTCTTCTTTTTCCAGCACAACTCTGGTCACCTCGATCCCGTCCAAGACTCCAAACGGCAGAATCGTTTCTTTGCCCACTGGAATCATCGGCACGATCAACTCGCCAACAAAAGTTCCGTCCCGAAAGGCCGCCGCGCGACCCGGAAGTATCGGTCCGCCGAACTTGTTGACAATTGCGGCATACAAATAGGTGTGCGAATCAAATTCTGGCGTTGCCCTCGCCAGCACCCCGACATTCGCAGAAGCTTTGTCTATGGCCAGCTGCCGAATGGTTCCGTCGCCGGAAATATCAACAGCCGCCGGCAAGTCATAGACGACGGTCTGGCCTTGCATGCGCACTCCGGCCAAAACTTCAACCGCCACGCTTGCGTCGTCCCTTAAAACGCCACTTTGTGCTTCCGCCATAACCTCGGCTTCGGCCGGCGCTTCGTAAACCAGATTTCCTGCCTCTGCCGTTTCGTAAACTTCCGCCAAGACCGCCTGCTGTTCCCGCAATTCCGGAGCATCCATGCGTTCGCTGCGCTGTGCCGTGGACAAAGTCAGCGCGACATCAGACCAGTCTTCCCCGGTCAATTGCTGCACCCGGGCATGCCTTTCGATGGTCAGTCTTGGTTGGGCGCCCTGTTCCAGGCGCAAGTCGTAAACTGGCTGCCAGCTTGCCTGCCAAACATAATAACTCAACGCCAAAGTGCCGTTGACCGACGCATCCGACAAAATCTCGACCGTGGCAGTCGAGCGATCAGGCATTGGCAATTGCGATGCCGCCAAAGCCTCCTGAGCCAGGATCAGTTCTTCCTGCAAATCCTCGCCTTTTTTGGCGTTGCCATCCAACAGCAATTGCGCCGCATTCTTTTCCGCCAGCGCTTTCGATGTTTCGCTGGCCAAAACCCCAATCGCCGCCGCCCAGGTTTCCGGCCCGGCCCGCTGGACATCTGCCTCATCCACCATTCGCTGCGGTTCGCGAGCAATCAGTGCCGCGATCATCTTCTCGCGAACCTCAGCCGCCTGAATCGCCGCATAATGCGCTCGGTTCTCCACTTCCAAAAGCCGCAACTTCTCTTCAATTGCCTCAACTGCCAGTTGCTGTGGCGAATCGGTATCAATAACCGGGGGCAACCGGTCGATCCGGTGATTCACCGAGACAATGCTGAAAGCCGTGTCTCCAGTGCCCGCCACCCGCAGACTTGCCGGGTCAAAATCCAACGGCAGGTCGTCAATGACAATGCTATTGGTCCCGACACCCGCCCGAAAGCTCACCGTTCGCGTGACCAACGCGCCTTGGGAATACAGCGTTGCCGCCGTCACTGCGCTGTCTGCGTCAATTTCGGCAGCGATTCCCGGCGTTGCCGCCAACAGGGCAATAAATGAAAAATATATCGGGCGCATCAAATTCTCCTTGGCGCGTTGCATCAAAAATCAGACGCAGCCTGACCTCCAATCCTTGGCGCGCCAAGGGAATTCTTTAGCCCTTTTTCAACACCCTGCGACCCAACAACTCCGCAATCTGCACGGCATTCAGCGCCGCGCCTTTGCGCAAATTATCACTGACCACCCACAGGTTGATACCATTGTCCAAAGTCTGATCTTGCCGAATGCGCGAAACAAACGTCGCATAGTCCCCCACGCATTCAATCGGCGTGGTATAGCCGCCCGCCTCACGTTTATCGACCACCAGCACGCCGGGCGCCTCGCGCAGAATCTCGCGCGCCTCTTCCTCATCAAGAAATTCCTCGAACTCAATGTTGATCGCTTCCGAATGGCCAACAAACACCGGTACCCGCACGCAAGTCGCCGTCACCTTGATTTTCGGGTCAAGGATTTTTTTCGTTTCGGCAACCATCTTCCATTCTTCCTTGGTCTGGCCGTCTTCCATGAACACGTCGATATGCGGTATGACGTTGAACGCGATCTGGCGCGGAAACAGCTTCGGCGCCACTTCCTGACCCGGCACGAAAATGCCCTTTGTCTGCCGCCACAACTCGTCCATGCCTTCCTTGCCGGCCCCCGACACCGACTGGTAAGTCGAGACCACCACCCTCTTGATCCGCGCCCGGTCGTGCAGCGGTTTCAGCGCCACCACCATTTGGGCCGTCGAGCAATTGGGGTTGGCGATGATGTTTTTCTTGGCATAGCCCATCACCGCATCCGGGTTCACTTCCGGCACGATCAGCGGTACGTCATGGTCGTAGCGATACAGCGACGAATTGTCGATCACCACGCAGCCCGCCTTGGCGGCCTTTGGCGCATAAATTTTCGTCGCTTCGGAACCCACGGCAAAAAGAGCAATATCCCAGCCTTTGAAATCAAACGTGTCCAGATCGGTGGTCTTCAAAGTCTTGTCGCCAAAGCTGACCTCGGTGCCCATCGACTTGCGGCTGGCCAGCGCTGCAATCGCGTCGACCGGAAACTCGCGTTCCGCCAGGATGTTCAGCATTTCGCGGCCCACATTCCCGGTGGCGCCGGCAACGACAACTTTGTAGCCCATATTTTCCTGCCCATTCATCAAAGACGGGCGCTTCTAACGCATCGCATCGGCAATGTGAAATGATGAATCGTGGCCTTAAAGCCGCACCGGAAGATAGCGCCAAACCAGCCCGCCAATGGCCGCCATCCCGATTGCCAAAGCCCAAAATGCCCCGGAAAATCCAAACCACTGGAACATGAAGAAATAGACCAGTGGTGGGAACAGTTCGGATGCATCCAGATAGGTCCGATACACCGTGGTCATCTGCGGCCTTTCATGTGGATGCACCGCCCGCAAGAACGGCACCGGCCCCAACCCATCCAATACCGAAGCAAACAACGCCGCGGCAACGAAGGCGGTCCCCGCCAGCAATGCGTGGTCAGCGCCCAAAAGCCCAACCAAAATCACCAATCCCGCCGACAGCCAAAGCGACCACGCCAGGACCAGCCGAATCGAAAACCGCTTCGCCACTCGCCCGACGAACATGTTCACAAACAACATCAAATTACCCAAAGCGACGATCGCCCCGCCGGCCTGCGGCCCATAACCGCCCTCAACCATCAGGATCGGCCCATAGATGAAAAAGGTCACCCAGAACGACGAGCGGCCAAAGGCAATCAGCCACGCCAAAAGCAACCTAGGCTGCACGGCAAACCGACCCAAAGACTTCAGCGGATTTGGCGGCCTCATCACCCCCGCCCGGATTGGACCTTTCTCAATCAGCCGCAACACCCAGAACAGTCCCAGCAAACTCATCGCCGCACAGACGCTTAACAGCGCCGGTGCCCAAATCCCATAAGTCTCGAACAACCAAATCCCGATGAACGGAAACGTCCCCCAGGCCAGCGTCGCCACCGCAAAGCGCAACGGCTCCGACCGCACCAGCTGCTGCTTGTGGATATTGTCCATGATATACAGCGCCAGCGTCACATTCAGCACCGCCGCGCCAGTGGTGCGCAGGAACATTGTCAAAACCTGCGTCGCCTCAAAGCCGACGGTCAGCATCAATGCGCAAGACGCTGACATCACCGCGCCCAAAGTATACGTCCATCGACGCGACAATCGCATGATCAGAAACGGGATGGCAAAACTGAAACACAGCGCCGCCATTGCGACGCAAGTATAAACCAGCGAAACGGCTTCCTTGCTGCCAAACAGTTCGTACGCCTGCAACGGTATCACCGTCGCCACCGAAGCCCGCGTCACCGATTCCAGAAAATACAAAGCCGAAAAAGTCCAGGCCCCCGGTTGGGACTTGGGCACCCAAAACGGCAGCCGCATGCTGAAACTCATTGGGAGGCCCGTTCGCTTTTCATCCAATCAGCACGGATCGGGCGCGTTGACTCGCCAAATTTGCCCTTCCCTGAATGAAAAACGACGGAACAGCAAAAACAGGTCACTGCTTCAGAAAGTATCGCGTCAAAGTTACCAGAGCGATCACCGCCCAAAGAACCTCGATCAGCAGTGCCCCGGCATTTGGCCGGTATGCCAGCGATACAATCAACATCAACGCCCCGGCCAGATTGAGCAGTTGAAACGGCGGCAGACTGGCGTCCATCTTTTTGTTCGAGACGGCGAAATACCCGGCCACGATCAGAATCGAACCGATAACGCCCAAAGCATCGTACCAGCGAAAATCATTCAAGAATTCGGACATCCGCTCCTCCCGCGACTGACGTTGATCGTCAGACCGGGGCCCCGGCAGCACAAACCCACCGACCTCACCGGGTTGAAAACTGGTCGGAGTGAGAGGATTCGAACCTCCGACCCCCTGCTCCCGAAGCAGGTGCGCTACCAGGCTGCGCTACACTCCGAACCGGTCGCGCGGATTTACGACGTGGCTTCAAATTCCGCAAGCAGAGTCTTATTGCGCCAACAGTGCCCATGCCTGCGCCACAAACCCGGCCACGTCCTTGGCCTCGACTTCCGCAACCGACCGCAACTTCAAGTGCCTGCGATACTGCCCCTCGCCCTCCAGCAACCCAGCAGGATCAAACAACTGCGCTCCCCGATTGAACTCCAGCCCTACATGCGCCCGAAACTCAAAAATCCCGCAGAAAATACTCCGATGCACCCCAGCGTCCGCTTCAAATACCAACCCGCCGTAGCGATTTGCCGCGACCGCATCGGGGGCGATCAAGTCGATCATTGCGTCACGGACGGCGGCCGAGTCGAACGCCAACCCGTTCAGGCCGCCTCATCATGAAGCTTCAGTAGCCCAACTTCGATCTGAAACGTCCGCTCCCGCTCCATTTGCCAAAGATCAAATTGCATCTGCAGGGCCAGCCAGAAGCGAGTTCCGTTGCCACAAGCTTTGCCCAGCCGAATGGCCATATCGTGGCTGACATCGCGTTTTTCGTTCAGAAGTTCCGAAAGGGTCGCCCGCGTTACGCCGATGTGTTTTGCAACTTCAGAAATTGCCATGCCGGTCAAAGGCAGAATGTCCTGCTTAAGAACTTCACCTGGATGCGGCGGCCTGAAACCTAAACCGGTCTCGCTACGAACCATGATAATCCTCCAAGTCAATTTGATCCGCGCCGTCATCGCTCCAAGTGAACGTCAGTCGCCAATTTGGTGAAACTCGCATCGACCAAGTTTCTTTCCGATTTCCAATCAGGATGTGGCATCGGTACATCGTCAGTTCCGCAGGGCTAACGGCAACGTTGAGAGCTGCCAACATGCGTTCCAGTTTTCGCCGCCAGCGGTCATCGACGCGGGCGGGTTCGCCCAAGAACAGCTTTCGGAGTTCCTTGTCGCGAAAACTCTCAGGCCGTATCATGGATACAATGTAACGCGACACGAGTCACGAGTCAAGACTCCCCTCCAACGCCGCCACCACCGCATCCCCCATTGCCCCCGTCGAAACTGCGACACCGCCCTCTGACCCCATCAAATCCGCAGTGCGCAAGCCATCGGCCAGCACTGTCTCCACGGCTTTCTCGACCCGCGCCGCCTCGTCGCCCAGATCAAACGAATACCGCAGAGCCATGGCAAAACTCAGGATGCTGGCAATCGGATTGGCTTTCCCCGTGCCCGCAATATCCGGGGCCGAGCCGTGCACCGGTTCATACAAGGCCTTAGGCCGTCCGTTCGCCTGCACGGCCCCCAGCGAAGCCGACGGCAACATGCCCAGCGACCCGGTCAGCATCGCCGCGCAATCCGACAGCAGGTCACCGAACAGGTTGTCGGTGACGATCACGTCAAACTGCTTAGGCCAGCGCACCAGCTGCATGGCTCCAGCGTCGGCATACATGTGGCTCAGTTCAACATCTGGGTACTCGTTGTCGTGCACCCACTGCACTTCCTCGCGCCACAGTATGCCCGATTCCATCACATTGGCCTTTTCCATCGAGCAGACCTTGTTGCTGCGACGCCGCGCCAGCTCAAACGCTGATCGCGCCACGCGCCGGATTTCATTGGTTGTATAGCGCTGCGTATTGATGCCAACCCGACCGCCTTCGTTGTCCGGGAATATCCCGCGCGGCTCGCCGAAATAGACCCCGCTGGTCAGTTCGCGCACGATCATGATGTCCAGCCCTGCAACGATCTCTTTTTTCAACGAAGAAAAATCTGCCAAGGCATCGAAACACTGCGCCGGACGCAGGTTGGAAAACAGGTCCATCTCCTTGCGCAGCCGCAGCAGCCCGCGCTCCGGCTTGACGCTGAAATCAAGCGAATCATACTTCGGCCCGCCCACAGCCCCCAGCAACACCGCGTCCGCCATTTGTGCCCGCGCCATCGTTTCATCTGTCAAAGGGGTGCCGTACGCATCAAATGAACAGCCGCCAACCAGCCCTTCACTGACATCAAACAAGATCCCGCGCCGCGACCCCATCCAACTAATTATTTTTTTAACTTCAGCCATGACCTCTGGTCCAATACCGTCACCCGCAAGGACCAGCAGGGAAAAGTTGGGCATTTCGGGCTCCATATTTGTGCTATGGTTCCGCCTAAACAATCGGTCAGGCACGGTCAAGTTAGCGGCTGACGTCGACCCAAACCAATCGGTGGCGCGCTCCACGCTCGTTCACTGGTGCAATCAAACGACTTAGCGGATCGTCCGGCGTGGGCCAAAAAACACCCGCACCTTCCACCGCAAAATCGATTGACGGCAAAACCAAGTCTACGCGCATGTTTCCAGGCTTGCCTGACTCATCGGGCCAATCGGCGGTGTCCATTGCCGGGTCACCGATCTGGCCAACATTTGCACCAAGTTGCGCTGCAGCGGCCAACGACCCACCAGCACTTTTCGCTTCCGGGTCTCGCAATCTATCAGACCCAAGCAACGCCCCTATTCCATCGTGCATCCCATCGCCATCTAACGGATCGGCATTGAAATCGCCCATTACCACAAACGATCCACTTGCCATCGCAGCAGCGCGGCCTTGATCGTCTTTGAATTCTGCACCGTTCAAATATTGCGTCCAGAACGCAATCTCATCATGGTTTCGCTTGCCATTTGCATCCTCCAATCCGTCAAAGACTGGCGGTGTCGGGTGCGCAGCCAGCAGATGGATATCTCCACCGGGGGCACTGACAACAACGTCCCAATGCGACGCTGACGACAGACGCATCGACATTTGAACCGCTGCGCTCGGCCAAGGCGTGCCATCGTACCAAACTGGCAAATCAGCGTCTGGCAAGTCCTGCCAGCGAAATGTCTGGAATGTTCGCGTTGCGAGCCGATCAATCGGGAAACGCGACAGGACAACCATTCCTTCCTGTCCCGGAAAATACCCAAACCCCCAAGCGTCATCCGCCGCCGCTGGCCGTCCGTCACCGTTCAAATCCAACCCGCTTGGAACCCCGGTGTTGACCGGGGCGACATACCAATAGGGGAACTCTATGCCCGCCGCCGCATGCAAACCGACTGCCAGAGCTTCACGCAACAACCCTATCGCCAGCTCCTGAATGTCATAGTCGACGCCGGATACCAACAAGACATCGGGCCGAATCGTTTGAATGATTTCGACCACCTGTTCAACCTGAGGGTCTTTGCCTTTCATCAAATCGCGCACCAAAAGACCCGGATTGCGGCGAGTCAGTTCGGCGTTAAATGCGGCGATGCGCAGATTTTCTGCTTGGACAGCAAATGCTGTCAGGGAAAATACTATCGCAAATACCGCCCGACCGGCGGACCTGACCAAATCTCAGCCGTTCCGCGATTTTTTGACCAGATAGGCAACTTTCAACAAGGCGGCACCTCGAATCATCAAGCTTGCGGGCAGAAACGCCCAAAGCACGCAGCCCCAGATCAACGGTTGATAGTTCGCTAAAACCGAAGGGTCAAACCAACCACCCGAACGAGAGACCAGCGCGGGCAGCAAATATGGCAGACCAATCCCCAACAACACGTTAATAACGCCATCGCGCCGCAGCCGACGTTCGACATCGCGCCCGGACGACGGCTCAAAAGTCGGCAGGTTGACCCAAAGATTGAAATTTTGCCGCGAAACCGGCCATTTGAACAGCCAAAGTACCAACGCAAAAAACGCCAATGACGCGAAGGCTATGGTATACGACAAAGCCGCAGCACGTTCGATCAGCAATCTGAAAGACTCATCGCCTTCGGTTCCCAGCATATCGACTGCGATGTTGACCGGGCTTAACGGCACATTCAAAAACGCGGCTGCCCTGTCCGCCAGACCGATCACATCCGAGCTGAAACGGTCTTCGTCCGTCATCGCCCGACAAAAGAAGATCAGCAGAAACACCAGCGACGCAAAGGTGAAATAGCGAATGCGG
Source organism: Paracoccaceae bacterium (assembly GCA_031369165.1). Taxonomy (GTDB): domain Bacteria; phylum Pseudomonadota; class Alphaproteobacteria; order Rhodobacterales; family Rhodobacteraceae; genus JANMOK01. The sequence goes on along the minus strand of JANMOK010000084.1, from coordinate 865 downwards.
TTATAGGGCGGCGCGAATCGAAAGTCGATCAATCCCGGGTGCGACGAGGCATATTCAAACACCGTAAAAGCCGCAGCAATCAGGCCGATGATCAGCGATATCTCAAGCGCAGCTTGGCTGACATTTGGCAACAGAAACGCTGGCGCGGAAATAACCACGATCACCAGCAAAGCCCGCGCAAGCGCACCAGGAAGACGTGCAAGCACTGTTACTTCTACCCATTACACGCTGCCCAGAAATTTGGACGGCGAAATTACAGCCACGGAGCGGAGGCTCCGTATTTCGATTCGAATGCGTCAATCGCGCCCGCTTTCTTCATGGTCAGCCCGATATCATCGAGCCCATTCAGAAGGCAGTCCTTCTTGAACGCGTCCACCTCGAACGCAATTTCCCCACCATCTGGTCCGGTGATGACCTGGTTTTCCAGGTCAACGCTCAGAACCGCATTCGCACCGCGTTCGGCGTCGTCCATCAGCTTATCCACCTCAGACTGAGGCAGCACGATCGGCAAAATACCATTCTTGAAGCAATTGTTAAAGAAAATATCCGCGAAAGATGGCGCGATTACGACCCTGATGCCAAAATCCAACAGCGCCCAAGGCGCATGCTCGCGGCTCGACCCGCAACCAAAGTTCTCGCCCGCCACAATAATCTGCGCCTTGCGATAAGCCGGTTTGTTCAAAACAAACTCCGCGATCTCCTTGCCATCAAGATCATAGCGCATTTCATCGAACAGGTTTTTGCCCAACCCGGTGCGCAGAATCGTCTTTAAAAACTGCTTCGGGATGATCATGTCGGTGTCGATATTGACCAGCAGCATCGGGGCGGCAACGCCGGTTATTTTGGTGAATTTTTGCATTCTCAT
>JANMOK010000034.1:0-2018 GCA_031369165.1 Paracoccaceae bacterium | reverse complement strand
CCCACACCAAATACGCGTTGCCGGTCTACTACGTCATTGCCCCCGCCGAAGCTTCCTCCAACCTCGCGCGCTATGACGGTGTGCGTTACGGCCACCGCGCAGCGATCAAAGCCGGCGAAGGCATTACCGAGATGTACGAACGCACGCGCGCCGAAGGGTTCGGGGCCGAAGTCAAGCGCCGCATCATGATCGGCGCTTATGTGCTGTCGGCAGGATTTTATGATGCCTATTACACCAAGGCGATGAAAGTTCGGACTTTGATCCGGCAAGATTTTGAAAAAGCCTATGCCACCGGCATCGATGCAATCCTCACGCCCGCAACCCCGTCAGCGGCGTTTGGTCTGGGCGATATGGCCGACGCCGACCCGGTGCAGATGTATCTCAACGACGTGTTTACCGTGACCGTCAACCTCGCAGGGCTGCCCGGAATCAGCGTGCCCGCAGGTCTGGACAAACAGGGTTTGCCGCTTGGCTTGCAGCTTGTCGGACGCCCGTGGGACGAAGCTGGATTGCTCAATACCGCCTATGCATTGGAAAAGGCTTGCGATTTTACGGCAAAAGCTGAAAAATACTGGTGACGTCGAGGAAATTCCTCGCAAGACAATGTCGAGGAAATTCCTCGCAAGGCAATGACGAGGAAATTCCTCGCAAAGAAAACTCGGGGGATGCCCTCGAAAGGAAAAATGATGACGCGTTATGTATTGATCACTATGTTGGGCCTTCTCGCCGCCTGTTCTGACGAACCCGTCGGCGGTGTCGGTTATTTTGACCAAAACAACCTGCCCCAACAGAACATCAACAACCTGCCCGTCGGCCGGCCCTTGACCGCGGCGCAACAACAGCTTGCCTTCGAACAGGCGGAACGTGCCCGCTTGGCTGCGCTCAGCGGCGACCCGCTGGTTGGCACCATCGCGAGCGCCTTAGACGAAGCCGACGGCACCAGCGGCAGCAATCTGATCGCCGAAGCCAACGCCCTGACCATCGACCCATTGACGGGCCTTCCCTACACTGGCATTGGCATCGACCCGAATTCCGACCGGATCAATTTGGCGGAATATTCGCAGGAGCAGCAAAAGATTGACCGCGAAAACGCCGCGCGTGATCTGGCTGCCGCCCGCTCGCAACTGGTCGTCGTCTCGCCCGATCAGGTGCAAGGTGGCAGTCGCAGCAATGCGTTGCAGCAATACGCCCGCACGACGACCAACAACGTCGGGCAAAAAATCTATCGGCGCGGACTATTTTCGGATGCCGAGGCAACGCTGGCGAATTGCAACAATTACCGCTCGGCTGATGATGCCCAACGCGCGTTTCTGGCCGCAGGCGGACCGGGCAGTGACAGCCAGAATCTCGATCCTGACGGCGACGGTTTTGCCTGTCGTTGGTCGCCACTGCCGTTTAGAAATTGATCGCCAAAAAGAAAAATGCCCCGTATGGGCGGAGCATTTTTCCAACAGAAGAATGATATGATCAAACTTTCAAATCGCCCGCGCTTTTGCGTCCATCGCGACCGTCGATCAATTCATATTGGATCGGCTGATTGTCTTTCAGGGATTGCAAGCCAGCCGCCTGAACAGCCGTGATATGAACAAATATATCCTTGCCGCCATCTTCGGGCTGAATGAACCCGAAACCTTTTTCTGTATTAAACCATTTTACAGTACCTTTTGCCATTACTGACAGTCCTTTAGTCTTTGACCAAAGCCCAGCGCCTTGGCTTCTGCGTAGTCACGTCCCGCTCATTTCCGCCACCCCTCGCAGGGCTTGGGCCGTTCAAGGAATCGAAACTTCGTGGGCGAAACTTACACAAATTTCACAAACATTTCAACCAAACCTGACAGCGCTGACAGGAATTGCGCTGTGCTTTAGTTGAATCGCGGTTCAACAGTCTTTTTTTGGGCAGAGTTTTCCCGTCGCAAGTGGCTTTCCGGGCTAGCATCCTGATTTTGCGCCCCATATATTCCAAACCTGTCAGGGGAACCGCATGAACGCCTCAGCGCTGCAATGGATTGCTTTTGTTG
>JANMOK010000026.1:0-5810 GCA_031369165.1 Paracoccaceae bacterium | reverse complement strand
ATTTCGTCTTCATCGGCGAGGTGCAAGAGATTTATGTGTCTTCCGGCGGTTCACCATTGATTTTTGCCAACCGCGCCTACGGATCAGCCACCAAAATCAGTCCCGCACGCGGCGATGCTGTTACGGGCGAGACGTTGCGCGTGGGCACGTTGCACACGTTTGGGCCGTATTTGCTGCCCTCGATAATCGCCAAGCTGGAAGCGGCCAGCGGGCCGGTCAACTTGGCCCTGCACGAGGGCGACCAACGGCGGCTGCTGGAACTGCTTCGGTCGGGCGATATTGACGTGGCATTTTTGTATGATTTCGATTTGGAAGACGATTTGGCAAGCCAAACTTTGGCGCTGTTAAAGCCCTGTGTCCTGCTGCCAGACGGGCATCCCTTGGCGGATCAGGACCAGGTTTCGCTGCGGGATTTAATGCCGTTGCGGCTGGTTCTGCTGGATGCTCCGCCCAGTCGCGATTATTTCCTGTCGCTGTTCAAGGGGATCGGTGAGCCGTTGATCGGCTATCGGGTGCAAAGTTTCGAGATGGTGCGCGGCATGGTCGGGCACGGGTTGGGGTATTCGTTGCTGGCCACCAAACCCGCCAGCGCCAAGACATATGACGGCAGGGCGCTGTCGGTACGGCCGATATTGGAAGATATCCCCGCCAGTCGACTGGTGCTGGTGTGGCGCCGTGCGGCGGCGATGTCGAAAATTGCCGAGGCGTTTCTGAGGCATTGCAACCACGCGTTCGGATTGGATCAGGATTGATGGAACACACGCGCATCCGGCCCTTCAACACCAAGGTCACCTATCCCGAACAAAAGCTGGACAATGACCTAGCGCAGGCAGTGGTAGCACGCGGGACGTTGGTTTTCCTGCGCGGGCAATGCCCGCAGGATTTGGATACAGGGAAAAACATTGCCAGCCATGACCCTACGGATCAAGCGCATAAGGTGATGCAGAACATCGTCCAGTTGATCGGTGAATGCGGGGCGAAGATGGAGCATGTGACCAAGCTGGTGGTTTACCTCACCGACGTGCGCCACCGCGAGGCGGTGTATCGGGTGATGGGCGAATACATAAAAGGCGTGCATCCGGTTTGCACCGGGCTGGTGGTGGTGGCTTTGGCTCGGCCGGAATGGCTGGTCGAGATCGATGCGACGGCGGTTATTCCGGAGTGAGGGTATGACCTTTTCCCTTGTCGCCCGCTGCGAAAAGACTGGCATGTTCGGTATGGTGATCTCCTCGTCCTCCGCGGCTGTTGCGGCGCGTTGTGCGCATGCGCGGGCGGGGGTTGGAGTGGTGGCAAGCCAGAATATCACCGACCCGGCTTTGGGGCCACGGGTGTTGGATTTGCTGGCGGGTGGGATGGCGGCGGATGCGGCGATTGCGGGGTTGCAGGGCACGCGTTTTCTGGAATTTCGGCAGGTCTTGGTTGTCGATAAGGCAGGAAATTCGGCAATGCATTCGGGGGCGAATGTGTTGGGGGTTTGGGGCGAAGCCAAGGGTGCGAATGCGGCTTCGGGGGGCAATCTTTTGGCGAATTCGGGGGTACCCACTGCGATGCTGGATGCGTTTCTTGCCAGCAAGGGGCATCTCGGAGATCGTTTGATTTCGGTGCTGCAAGCGGGACACGCGGCAGGTGGCGAAGCTGGGCCGGTGCATTCGGCGGGGCTGTTGCTGGTGGACCGTCTGGCTTGGCCCTGCGCGGATTTGCGGGTGGATTGGTCGGATGATCCGATAGGCGATCTAGCCGCGTTGTGGGCGCTGTATAAGCCGCAGATGGCGGCCTATGTGCAACGGGCCGAAGACCCCACCCACGCACCGTCCTATGGCGTTCCCGGCGATGCCTGAGCGGTTCTTTCCGGTAGATGAAGACCTGCTTAAAGCGGTCACCGACTGGGCACACGGGCGGATTGTCAATGGACCCGACGGGCGCAATGGCGAGCGCAGTTTTGCCGCCTTGGAACCGTTGCTAGGTGGGTCGATTACAGCAGATGGCATTGGCGGGGCGGAAGCGTTGCGACGCTTTACCGATGTCATCGCGCCCTCAACACGGCCGTTCGACCATCCGATGAGTTTGGCTTACGTGGCGGCGGCCCCGACACCGGCAGCCGTGACGTTCGATATGGCGGTTAGCGCGGCGGAGATTTTTGCCGGGAATTGGGCCGGTGGATCGGGGGCGATCCATGTCGAAAATCAGGCATTGCGCTGGTTGAGCGACCTGGCCGGATTTCCGGCGAGTGCGGGTGGCACGTTTGTTTCGGGTGGCACGGTTGGCAATTTGTCGGCGCTGCACGCGGCACGGGCGAAGGCCAGGGCGCGTGATCCGTCGGTTTCGAAATGGAAATTGGCGGCGACGGCGGATGCGCATTCGTCAATTCGCGCGGCGGCGAATGTGATGGATGTCGAGATCATTCCGATTGGCACGGACGATTGCGGGCGCATGACCGCGGATGCGCTGCATGCAGCGGTAGCGGGCGAAAATGTGTTTGCGGTTGTCGCAACGGCGGGCACGACGAATGCTGGAATGATCGACGACCTGCAAGGAATTGCCGCGGTTTGCGCTGATCAAAACATCTGGATGCATGTCGACGGCGCTTACGGATTGGCGGCATTGGCGGCACCTTCGGTTCGGGCAAAGTTTGACGGTATTGAGCAGGCGGATTCCTTTGTGGTTGACCCGCACAAATGGCTGTTCGCTCCCTATGATTGCTGCGCCTTGGTTTACCGCGAACCGCAGTATGCGGCGGCGGCGCATGCACAGTTTGCGGCCTATCTCGACATGATTGACCGCAACGAATGGAACCCATCAGATTTTGCCATTCATCTAAGCCGCAGGGCACGTGGCTTGCCATTTTGGTTTTCATTGGCGACCTATGGCACGGCGAAATATGTGGCAGCGATCGAGCAGGTTCTGGCAATCACGCGCGAATTGGTCGCGGGGATTGAAGCTGCGAAACATTTGCGATTGCTGATGCAGCCAGACCTGTCGGTTGTCTTGTTTGAGGCCAGCGGTATGGACCTTGCGGCAATGAAAACTTGGTCAGAGGTGCATCGCCGCAATGGCAATCTATTGTGCATTCCAACAAAGTGGCGCGGTCGCGATGTATTTCGGCTGTGTCTGGTCAATCCGGACACCAAGGCGGCGCAAGTTTTGGCGGTGCTGGAAACCCTGCGAAGGAAAGTTTGAAACGGGCTTTTCCGCAAGGAATTGGCGGCTAAACCAGCCTGTCCAGCAAGGTGTCCAGCATTTGAATGCAGGATCCGAGTTGGTCGGCTGTCACGAATTCATCGGGGCGATGCCCTTGTGCCATTGATCCGGGGCCGCAAATCACCGTTTGAATGCCCAGCCTTTCGGAAAACAGGCCGCCCTCGGTGCCAAAGGCAACTTTGATCGTGGAGTTTGTGCCGGTGAGCGATTTGACGAATTGCACGGCATCGGCGGCTGGGTCAGTGTCAAGGCCGGGATAAGTGTTGGTGACATCAATCTGAATATCAGCCAGCACAGACAGGTCCCGTGCCGCGCACACCAGTTCACTTGTTTTGGCTTTGATCCGATCCAGAATCTCGCTCGGGTTGTCGTAGATGAGATTGCGAATTTCAAAATGAACGTCGCAGTGATTTGGCACGATGTTCAGCGTATCCCCCCCGTGGATTTTGCCGACATGCAGCGTGGTATAGGAGATGTCATAGTCGGTATCTTGGGCGGGACTGGCTTGCAGCGCGGCCTGTTCGCTGCGGATGATGCCGACCAAGTCGTTGGCGAGATGCAGCGCGTTCACATAGTTCGGTGCCAAGGCTGAATGCCCTTCCTGCCCGGTGCAAATTGCGTGCAAGGCAGTTTTGCCTTTGTGGCCCGTTGCCACCGCCATGCCCGTTGGTTCACCGACGATGCAAAGTCGAGGCTTGAATAAAGCTTGGGCGAGTTGGTCGATAAGGGAACGGACGCCTAGGCAGCCGACTTCCTCATCGTAGGATAGCGCAAGATGCAGCGGAGTTTTCAGCGGACGTTTGGCGGCCTGCAGCGTTGCCGCGATTGCGCAGGCGACGAAGCCTTTCATATCGGCGGTGCCGCGGCCGTAAAAATTGCTGTTTTCCTTGGTTAAGGTGAAGGGCGGTTTCGTCCAGTTCTGGCCATCGACCGGCACAACATCGGTGTGGCCGGAAAGCAGGACGCCGCCGGGCATGTTTGGGCCAGCGGTGACGAAAAGGTTGGCTTTGGTATTGTCAGCGTTGGCGATCAGCTGCGGGTTTAAACCTGCCGATTTGAGGAGATCGGACACATGGCTGATCAATTCCATATTGGAATTGCGGCTGGTGGTGTCAAAGGCGATGAGTCGGGCGAGGATATCGAGAGGGTGCACGGGAATCCCTGTTAAATGCTCGGCCTAGTCAAAGCACCAATTGTTCTGGCTGGCCAGTCTGGTCATAGTAGCCGCGCAAAAGATGAGGCCAAAATGACCCGCGATCCGCGTTATGACGTATTGTTTGAACCCTTGGCGATTGGGCCGGTGATGGCGAGGAACCGCTTCTATCAGGTGCCGCATTGCAACGGCGGGGGCTACCGCGACCCGACGGCGGCTGCCGAGATGCGGCGGGTCAAGGCCGAGGGTGGCTGGGGGGTGATATTCACCGAGCAATGCGAGATACACCAAACCTCGGAAATCACCCCGTTCATCGAGCTGCGATTGTGGGAGGATCAGGATATTCCCGCCATCGCCCGCATGGCCGATGCGATGAAATCGCATGGGGCTTTGGCGGGGATTCAGCTGGCCTATTCGGGGATCAATGGGCCGAATTTCTATTCGCGGGAAGTGACACTGGCACCTTCGGCCATGCCGATACGCACCTTCACCAACGATCCGGTGTCAGCGCGGGCGATGGATTTGACCGATATTCGCAATTTGCGGCGCTGGTTTGTCAATGCGTTTCGGCGCTCGCAAACGGCGGGGTTTGATCTGGTTTGCCTTTATGGGGCGCATGGGTTTGGAATCTTTCAACATTTCCTGTCGCGGATGACCAATCATCGGACCGATGAATACGGCGGGTCGTTGGAGAACAGGTCGCGGTTTGTGCGCGAGGTTGTTCAGGACTGCCGTGATGCGGTTGGCGGGTCGATGGGGATTGCGTTGCGGTTGTCGCTTGATGAGGGCGGCGATCTGGGGTTTTCCAACGCCGAAGTACGCGATTTCATCGAAATGCATGGCGATTTGCCGGATATCTGGGACTTGGCGCATGGGGCTTGGGAGGATTGTTCGGGGCCGTCGCGGTTCAAGGGTGAGGGGGCGCAGGAATCACTGGTTTCCGGGATTCGTGGGTTAACGAGCAAGCCGATTGTCGGAGTTGGGCGGTTCACCTCGCCCGATACGATGGTGCGAATGATCAAATCGGGGACCTTGGATTTCATCGGCTGTGCCAGGCCCTCAATTGCCGATCCGTTTTTGCCGGTGAAGGTGGATGAGGGGCGAGTTGAGGATATTCGGGAGTGTATTGGCTGCAATATCTGCATCCCGGGTGACATGACGCAAGGGCTGTCGCGCTGTACGCAAAACCCAAGTTTCATGGAGGAATGGCGAAAGGGTTGGCATCCGGAATTGATGAACAAGAAAGGTCCAAGTTCTAAGGTTCTCGTGGTTGGAACGGGCCCTGCGGGCCTAGAAGCGGCGCTGTCGCTGGCAAGGCGCGGGTATGAGGTGGCTTTGGCCGAGGCCGGGCTTGAACCGGGTGGTCGGGTGGCGCGGGAGTGTCGGTTGCCGGGCTTGGGTGAATGGGGGCGGGTGCGGGATTACCGGGTTGGGCAGTTGGGGAAATTGTCGAACGTCC
>JANMOK010000407.1:0-7507 GCA_031369165.1 Paracoccaceae bacterium | reverse complement strand
ACTCCGCTTATCAAACTAATTCCCTACCCGACGATCGTCCGAACCGATGTGGCCGGCGTGCCGTGCACTCGCTGACACCAAGTGCCAGAAACAGCGTGCGAGTGATCGCAGGACAAAGCCCCGGAAAATCGGACTTGTGGCCCAATGGATGGGCGGCAGCGATGTTCTTGCTAAGTGATCGTTACTATTGCGATTTTCCGCTTGTTGCACAGCAAAAAGGCACAATTTTGGCGCACAACCTAAAGGTGTATCAAAACTGTCGCATTTTATCATTTATGCTTGGCTCCGGCGGTAGGGATCGAACCTACGACCAATTGATTAACAGTCAACTGCTCTACCGCTGAGCTACGCCGGAATATGCCGCCGTCTTTGGCAACGCTGGCCGTATAGCAAAGCGGGTTTGGGCGGTAAAGCGGAATATCGAGCATTTACTTGCCCTTCGCCCTAGCGAGCGATAACCGTGAAAGCGCCATGATTTCAAACTGGTTCAAACGTTTTTTGCCGCGAAGCCTGTTCGTTCGAGCGCTGCTGATCCTTTTGCTGCCGGTTATTTTGTTGCAGTTGGTCGTCGGTTTTGTCTTCATCCAGCGCCATTTTGAAGCCGTCACCGAACAAATGACCCGCTCGGTGGCGCGAAATCTTAATTATGCCATCGCCGTTGTCGACAAAGCCCCCTCGGGGCCCGAAGCCAATGCGGTGCTCGATTTCGTTTCCGGGCCTTTGGGGCTGCCGTTGACGCTGGACACCAAATCCATGTCCGTTACGCCGGACAATCGCAGCTTTTTTGACCTGTCGGGCCGCGCGGTCATCCGCACGCTGCAGGAAATGATCCAGGCCGATGTTGGTGTTGATCTGGTCAGTGACGCACGTATCGTAAAGGTGCAAATCAAGACCAACAAAGGCGTGGTCTTGGCCGACTTGCCGCGCAGCCGAGTTGCTGTGTCAAACCCGCATCAACTGCTGGTGCTGATGGTGTTTGCGTCGATCCTGCTGACCGCCATTTCGATCTTGTTCCTGCGCAACCAGATTAAGCCAATCCTCAATCTGACTTATGCCGCCGAGGAGTTCGGCAAAGGCCGCTCCATCGCCTATCGCCCGCGCGGTGCTGAAGAGGTCCGCCGAGCCGGTACGGCATTCCTTGCAATGCGCAGCCGACTTGAACGGCAAATCGAACAGCGCACGCAGATGCTGTCGGGTGTCAGCCACGATCTTCGCACCCCGCTGACCCGGTTGAAACTGTCGCTGGCGATGCTGGAGGACGAGGCGGAAAAAACCGACATGCTGACCGACATCCGTGACATGGAGCGCATGCTGGATGAATTCCTCGCCTTTGCCAAAGGCGGCATTACCGAGGAGACTATCGAATTTTCGCCCATAGATCTGGCGCATGAGATTGGCGAAGACTGGGTCCGCCTTGGTCGAACCCTGGACCTGTACATCGACAATGCCACGCCCAAAAATCCGCTGGTGTCGCTGCGCTATTTTGCTGTCAAACGCGCGGTGCAGAATCTGGTCAACAATGCCGAACGCTTTGGCGCCCGCGTTACCCTGACATTGCGGCTTTCGGAACGCAGCATCGAATTTGTTGTTGAGGACGATGGACCGGGCATACCCGCCGATCAACGCGAAGCCGCCCTGCGCCCCTTCGTGCAACTCGACGAATCGCGAAACCAGAACGACGGCGGCGGTGTCGGCCTGGGTCTGGCCATCGCCATGGATATCGCCCGCAGCCACGGCGGAACTCTGGCGCTGGATCAATCCGAAAGTCTGGGCGGGCTGAAGGCAACCTTGAGGCTGCCGCGGTAATTCTGGTAGGCCCGGAGGGACTTGAACCCCCAACCAAAGCGTTATGAGCGCTCTGCTCTAACCATTGAGCTACAGGCCCGACAAGGCGCGTTTAGCGCGGCGCGCAAAGCGCCGTCAAGCATGTTCCCTTCGCCGCGCCCATAAGCTAGAGAGGCGCGGAAATTGCAGGGAACCAGCGATGTCCGACGACAAGAACAGCCTGACTTATGCCGATGCGGGCGTCGATATAGATGCTGGCGATGCTTTGGTCGAGCGGATCAAACCGGCTGCGGCCTCGACCAGCCGCCCCGGCGCGATGGAAGGTTTGGGTGGATTTGGTGCTTTGTTTGATGTCAAGGCCGCCGGGTTTGTTGATCCGGTTCTGGTTGCGGCCACCGATGGGGTTGGCACTAAGTTGAAGATTGCGATTGATACAGGCTTGGTCAGCACAGTAGGCATTGATTTGGTGGCGATGTGTGTTAACGACTTGATCTGCCAGGGTGCTACACCATTGTTTTTCCTCGACTATTTTGCCACCGGGAAATTGGATGTTGATGCGGCGGCACGCGTCATTGAAGGCATCGCTGAAGGGTGCCGCATGGCCAACTGCGCCTTGATTGGCGGCGAAACTGCCGAGATGCCGGGCATGTATCATGGCAGTGATTTCGATCTTGCGGGGTTTGCGGTTGGCGCGATGGAACGCGGCACCGCCTTGCCCCGCGACGTGCAGGCTGGCGACGTGTTGCTTGGGCTGGCGTCCAGCGGCGTGCATTCCAACGGCTATTCGCTGGTGCGCAAAGTGGTGGAAATCAGCGGTTTGGCGTGGGATGCGCCCTGCCCGTTTGGTGACGGCACCCTTGGCGGGGCGTTGATCGAACCGACGCGCATTTATGTGCGGCCCGTGTTGGATGCGCTGGCATTAGGGGGTGTCAAGGGCTTGGCCCATATCACCGGTGGCGGCATTACCGGCAATTTGCCGCGCGTTTTGCCGAATGGACTCGGCGCGGAAATCGACCTGGGTTCTTGGACTTTGCCGCCGGTATTCTCGTGGCTGTTCAAGCAAGCCGGGCTGGAACAGTCCGAAGCCTTGCGCACGTTCAATTGCGGTATTGGCATGATCGTCGTGGTGGCCGCCGAAAAAACCGCTGAAATAGCAGATTCTCTTACCAAATCAGGCGAAAACGTCTGTGTTTTGGGGCGCGTCACTGTTGGCGAAGGTGTCGCCTGTTCGGGAAATCTGGCTTGAAAAAACGGGTCGCCATCCTGATTTCCGGCGGCGGTTCGAATATGGCGGCATTGGTGCGTTCGATGGCTGCGCCAGACCATCCGGCACAGCCGGTTCTGGTGCTTGCCAATCGGCCAGATGCCGGTGGCTTGCACATTGCCAATGCTTTGGGCGTGCCAACCGCGATCACCGATCACAAGGAATTCGGCGACGACCGGGCGGGTTTTGAACGCGCAATGTTGCGCCATTTGACCGAAGCCGCACCCGACATCATCTGCCTTGCCGGTTTCATGCGCATTCTTTCGCCAATTTTTGTCGAGCAATGGCGTGGTGGTATCCTCAACATCCATCCGTCTTTGCTGCCCAAATACCCCGGCCTGTACACGCACGAACGTGCACTGGCGGCGGGCGATGCAGCACATGGAGCCAGCGTGCATCTGGTCACGTCCAACCTTGATGCTGGTCCGATCCTTGGCCAAATTTCCATGCCGATTTTGCCCGGTGACACCGCTTATTCACTGGCGTTGCGCCTGCTGCCGCACGAACATCGGCTCTATCCGGAAGTCTTGTACCGTTTCGCTTTGGGCGACCAGTCGCGACTGGATTTGCCCTGATGCCGCGTCCAGTTTCCGCTATCCGCAATCTTGGCCCGGCATCGGAGAAAATGTTTGCCAATGCCGGATTGCATTCCGCCGAGGAAGTTGAGGTTCTGGGTGCCGACGCCGCCTATCGCCAGTTGTTGATCCACGGCACCCGGCCGCATTTCATCGGCTATTACGCACTGGCGATGGGCCTGCAAGGGCGCTTGTGGTCCGACCTGCAGGGCGAGGAGAAAAAGGCGCTGCGCCTGAAGTTTGACGCGCTGAAGGCCGGGATCAGCGCCAGCGATACGGGCCAGTCAAGGCTGGAGGCGGCGCTTGATCAGTTCGGCGTGGTAGAAAACCGCCGGACTTGACCCAGAGACGCAGTTTCAGCCAACATTCAAGCCGGGAACATTGCAGATTCTTCGATGCCAATATTCGCCATAGGCGCGGTCAGATCGCAGGCAAACCCCCTGGGCGCGTAGTCAAGGGCAACTTCGCCACCGAAATCTGCAGTCAGAATTCGTTCGATGAGCAAGGTTCCGACACCCGTTCGAACAGGTTTGGAAACCGACGGACCATCGTATTCTTGCCAACGGAAGTGAAACGTTTTCGGAACTTGGCCGGTGTCCTCAAACCAAGAAACGGCGACTTTGCCGACGGCATTCGACAGGGCGCCGTATTTGATGGCATTTGTTGCGAGCTCGTGAAGGGCCAATGCCAAGGCCAGAGTCTGCCTGGATGTAAGGGTCAGCGGCGGGCCGCCGACTGAAACTCTGTCGTGGCTGTTGTGATGCGGTTCCAGCGCAGCTTGGACCACTTCATTTATTGTCGCCGATGTGCCAACACCATCCGACAGTATGTCATGCGCCTTCCCAAAAATAACGAGCCGGTCCGTAAATGCGGTTACCTCGTCGCTATGAGGCAAACCGCGGAACGTCTGGCGGGCTATTCCGGTCACAATGGCAAGCGTGTTCTTGATCAGGTGTTTGAGTTCATTGTTCATGTTGCGGAGGTGGATTTCAGCCCTTTCGGTACGAACCTGAGCCGTAACGTCGTTGCCTTGAACGAAAATGCCGGAAATCTGGCCATCTGGTTCAATGGTCGGCTCATAGACGAAATCAACGAATGTTTCGACGAGTGGGCCGCCGCTCCCACTTTGCAAAAATAGCGACGTCCGCTGACCGACGTGAGCAATCCCGGTCCGAAAAACGCCATCGAGAATGCTAACGAAACCCTGTCCCACAACTTCCGGAACCACTGTTCGCACCGGATTGCCGATATAATCGCGCTCGCCGACGAGACTGCGGTAGGCGGCATTGGTGAATTCATAGATATGATCTGGCCCGCGCAGAATTGCCACGAAACCCGGCGCGTTGTCGAATAGCTGCGCCAGCCGCAGTATTTTGCTTTTGAGCGATTCGTTGGCCAAATGCCGCAATGTCATCTCGACACAGACGACCAGAACGCCGCCGACTTCGCCCTCCAAATCAATCGGGGCAAAGCTGTAGGTCCACCAAGCGTCTTGCAACTTGCCATCGCGGGTAAGCGGAAGCAGTTGGTCCTCGTGCCAGGTCGACCCTTTTCCTGCCATCACAAAGTCAATCTGCGGTCCCAGCACGTGCCAGACATCGGCCCAGACAGCTGCCGCAGGCGCGCCGAGGCTGCTCGGATGATGCTCCGGTCCAATCATCGCGGCATAAGCGTCGTTGTAGAATTGGATCAGTTCCGGCCCCCAAAAGATAGACATCGGGTGACTGTTGTTGAGAACTGCCCGGATCATGCCGCGCAAACTCTGCGGCCAAACCTGCGTCGGGCCTAGAACAGATATTTCCCAGTCGTACGCGCGCATCAGCGCACCCATCGCACCCCCGCCGTCCATGAAGCTGGCGTGGCGTTCGGTGTCTGGGCCCATGCGTCGCACTCCACCTTTGCCGTCGTTACGTGTCGCGGCACCAGTCGATCGGCTCGTCCGGCACCAACGCGCCCGCGGCACCGGCAATCGGTGCCAAACGGAAACCAGGAATGGTGGCTGGATCGGTCACCCGGCGCTGCGGGCTACCTGTTGATTCAGCCGACAATCTCCATGCCTGCAAAGAAGAACGCAATTTCGACCGCTGCGGTTCCCTCGGCATCCGAACCATGCACCGAATTCTCGCCAATCGACAAAGCGAATTCCTTGCGGATCGTGCCGGCTGCGGCATCGGCGGGGTTGGTGGCGCCCATGACTTCGCGGTTTTTCAGCACCGCATTTTCGCCTTCCAGGACCTGAACCACAATCGGCTCGGAAGCCATGAAGGTGCATAATTCATCATAAAATCCGCGACTTGCATGCACTTCGTAAAACTGACCAGCTTGGGCCTTGGTCAAATGGATGCGCTTTTGCGCGATAATCCGCAGACCAGCTGCCTCGAACTTGGCGTTGATCGCGCCGGTCAGATTGCGCCGGGTGGCGTCGGGCTTGATGATCGAAAACGTCCGCTGGATGGCCATTGAATTCCCCTTGGTTTGCTTGTTAAGGGGCGCATAGCATGCGACGATTAACCCGGCCAACCCCCAATTGCCATTGTTGACAACAGGCCGCACTTAGGGCCAATGACCCGCCCATGTTAACAATTCGCAATGTCACGTTCCGTATGGAAGGCCGACCGCTATTGGAGGGGGCCACCGCCACGATTCCTGCCGGCCACAAAGTTGGTCTGGTCGGGCGCAATGGCACCGGTAAAACCACGCTGTTCAAACTGATCCGCGGCGAACTGGCATTGGATGAAGGGTCAATTGACTTGCCCAAACATGCCCGCATCGGCGGCGTAGCGCAGGAAGTGCCGTCTGGGCCGGAATCGCTGATGGCAACTGTTTTGGCTGCGGATACCGAACGTGCCGAGTTGTTGACTGAAGCGGAAACTGCCACCGATCCAACGCGGATTGGCGAGATTCACATGCGTCTTGCCGATATCGAGGCCCATTCAGCCGAAGCCCGTGCCTCGTCCATCCTTTTGGGATTGGGATTTAACACCGAGGCCCAGCAACGCCCCTGCGCCGACTTTTCCGGCGGCTGGCGGATGCGTGTGGCCCTGGCGGCCGTGCTGTTCGCGCAGCCCGACGTGCTGCTGTTGGATGAACCGACCAACTATCTCGATCTTGAAGGGGCTATTTGGCTCGAATCCTACTTGATCAAGTACCCGCATACCGTGATTATTGTCAGCCATGACCGTGATTTGCTGAACCGTTCGGTGCAAGGTATTCTGCATCTTGATCAGAAAAAACTGACTTATTATTCCGGGCCTTACGATGAGTTCGTGCGCACGCGGCGTATGAAACTGGACCAGCAAATCAGCGCCAAGCGCAAACAGGACGACGCCCGCGCCCATATGCAGGCTTATGTTGACCGCTTCCGCGCCAAGGCTTCGAAGGCCAAGCAGGCGCAAAGCAGGTTGAAGGCACTGTCGCGGATGACTTTGATCGACGATGTGGTCGAGACTGGCGTTACCGGCTTTAACTTTCCTTCGCCCGAGGAACTTTCGCCACCGATCATCCGGCTCGATGAAGTGACCATCGGCTATGGGTCCAAGGCGGTGCTGAAAAACCTTGACTTGCGGATTGACCAAGATGATCGCATTGCCTTGCTAGGTGCCAATGGTCAGGGAAAATCAACGTTTGCCAAACTGTTAGCGGATCGTCTTAAACCAATGTCCGGGCGCAAGCATGCGTCAAACAAATTGCGCATCGGCTATTTCGCCCAGCATCAAGTCGACGAACTGGATGTGGACGAGACGCCGTTGCAGCATATTCAACGCCTGCGACCCAAAGAATTGCCGCCCCGACTTCGGGCCCGGTTGGGGGCCGGTGGCTTGCCGCCGGAAACACATACAACAGTGGTTGGGAAACTTTCCGGCGGGCAAAAGGCGCGGCTGTC
>JANMOK010000366.1:0-3532 GCA_031369165.1 Paracoccaceae bacterium | reverse complement strand
CGAATTCGGCCTGTTTGTCGGTCTGAATGGCGACATTGACGGCATGGTTCACTTGTCCGACCTTGATTGGAAAAAATCGGGCGAAGAGGCGATCAAGGATTTCGCCAAGGGTGATATTGTCAAAGCCGTTGTTACCGATGTCGACGTCGAGAAAGAGCGTATCTCGCTGTCGATCAAAGGTCTGGAAGGCGACAAGTTTGCCGAATCGACCGACTCGGTCAAACGCGGTGACGTCATCACCGTGGTTGTGTCGAAAATCGAGGATGGCGGCATCGAGGTTGAACACGACGGCATGAAGTCTTTCATCCGCCGGTCCGACCTGTCGCGCGACCGTGGCGAACAACGTCCGGAACGTTTTAACATCGGTGACAAGGTTGATGCCCGGGTGACCAATATCGACAAGGCCAACCACAAACTCGGCCTGTCGATCAAAGCACGCGAGATTGCCGAGGAGAAGGAAGCCGTTGAGCAATACGGGTCATCGGATTCAGGCGCGTCTTTGGGCGACATTCTGGGTGCGGCGCTGAAAAGCAAGAAGTAAGCCACGCCGAACCGGTATAGAACGGCGCCCGAGTGGCGCCGTTTTGTTTTTCCAAACCCCGAATCAGTCTGTGGTTTCCGGGTGCCGGTGAAGAACCGCAAAATCCCGAAGTGTCTGGAATGTTTTCGTTTTTCAGCGAAATCCTTGAATCTTCCAGCATAAATTCCGCATTTTCCAAGATGCCGACGCAAGCGCTCTATTCCCACGTGAATTGATTCCTGCCAGTATGCGCGCTTGCGACAGCCCCGGATCAAAGAGGGCGACTTAGGGACAAAGGTTACCGCAATGATCAAGTCAGAGCTGGTGCAAAAAATCGCCGACGATAATCCGCATCTGTATCAGCGCGATGTAGAGCGGATTGTCGGCACGATTTTTGACGAGATCATTTCGGCAATGGCCGGTGGCAATCGGGTTGAGCTGCGCGGCTTTGGCGCGTTCTCGATCAAGAAACGCGATGCCCGCGCTGGTCGCAATCCGCGCACTGGCGACCAAGTTAAGGTTGACCAGAAACACGTGCCGTTCTTTAAGACCGGTAAATTATTGCGGGCACGCCTGAACAAGGGCTGACCGCGCCACTTTGGCAGGAAGTCCTATGCGTCAAATTCGCTTTGTAATCCTTGGCCTATTGATGATGGCAGTCATTGTGCTTTGTTTGGCCAATTCATCAATCGTGACATTGAATTTGTTGCCCGGATCGCTGGCATCGATTCTGCCGGTATCAATCAACTTGCCATTGTTTGTGGTGATCCTTGCCGCAGTTATGCTGGGGCTGTTGATTGGCTATGTTCTTGAATATATCCGCGAATATAAACATCGGAAAACAGCCAGCCAGAAGCGACGCGAGGCGGATGCATTGTCACGCCAAGTGGCGGATTTGAAGAAAAAAAGCGGTCAAGCTGACGACGATCTTGCGTTTCTGGACTGAGTTTCATGCGCGTCAAGATTTGCGGGTTGAATTCAAACATTGCGGTTGAGGCGGCAGTTTCCGCCAGTGCCGCCTATTGCGGTTTCGTGTTTTTCGCCAAGTCACCCCGCAACCTGACCATTGCCCAAGCGGCAGAACTGACGGCGCTGGTTCCATCGGGACTTGCCAAAGTTGCATTGACGGTGGATGCCGATGACGCCTTCTTGGAAAAAATCCTAGATTCCGTCCCGCTCGACATGCTGCAACTGCATGGGTCGGAAAGCACTGACCGGGTGACGCAGGTGAAAGCAAAATTCGGGTTGCCGGTGATGAAGGCAATTTCGATTGCCAGCGAGGCCGACTTGTCGGCGATTGCCGAATATTCTCGCATCGCAGATCAATTGCTGATCGACGCCAAACCTGCACCGGGCGCGATTCTGCCCGGAGGCAACGGCGTGCCGTTCGATTGGCGGCTGATTGCCGGTCGTCGCTGGGCATCGCCTTGGATGCTGGCGGGTGGGTTGAACGCCGGAAACGTGCACGAGGCGGTGCGGCTGACGGGAGCCAATCAGGTTGATGTTTCCTCTGGCGTGGAAACGTCGCCGGGGGTGAAGGATGCGGGGCTGATCGCGTCGTTTGTGAAGGCGGCGGGGTAGTTACCAAATGCGACGAAGGGGGAGGGTATCAAACACAGGGTCAGCCGAAACCAAAGCCAACCCCATTGTCAATGCTGTCGCCGCAAGCATTCGATCAAACGGATTACGGTGAGGCCAGTCGAGGCGACCAGCCAAAGATGTAATCGCTGGCGTCAGTGGCGCAATTGATGAACCCTGCAGTTCCATTTCAAACTCCAGATTTGAAACGAATGGTTCCATGCCCGGCCATTTTCCAAGTCGAACTTTTTGGCTAATTTCGTAGAACGATATTGGACTGACGTAGATTGTTTCTGCGATGTCAATTGCTTGAAGCGTCAAAGCAGAAAGCGGCCTGTGTCCCTTGACTGCCCAAGCCCAAGCGTGGGTGTCTAGTAACAATGACGTCAATCACGCCCCTCCCAATCCAACAGTTCTTCTTCCGACATTGGCTCCAGGAAATCGGGCAACGGCCCTTTAAGTTTGTCGGCCATTGTCCCAAATAGAAACGGTTTGCGCTTGATTGGCACTAGGCGCACCATCGGCTTGTCGTTTTTAGCGATAACCACATCTTCGCCGTCCATAGCTTCCTCGATCAACTTCGAAAGCTGGCTTTTCGCGGTGTGAACGTTGTATTGCATGGCGGTCTCCTTGAAGTTAGCTAACTTAGCTAACCTTGCCGCAAAAATCAAGGCCGCCGCCTTTACGCCCCCCGCCAACCCCGTTACATCAAACGAAACGGAGCATTGAAATGGCCGATGACGGAATCAACAGTTACAAAACCGGTCCCGATGAACGCGGGCGGTTTGGCAACTACGGCGGGCGGTTTGTCAGCGAAACGCTGATGCCGTTGATCCTTGACCTCGAGGCGCGGTATGAATTCGCCAAGACCGACCCCGCTTTCTGGTCCGAGATGCACGACCTTTGGAAGCACTATGTCGGGCGTCCAAGCCCCTTATATTTCGCTGAGCGACTTACCGACCATTTTGGCGGGGCGAAGATTTACCTCAAACGCGACGAGTTGAACCACACCGGGGCGCACAAAATCAATAACGTGCTGGGCCAGATCATCCTCGCACGTCGTATGGGCAAGACGCGGATCATTGCCGAAACCGGCGCTGGCCAGCACGGGGTGGCGACGGCGACTGTTTGTGCCAAGTTCGGGCTGAAATGTATCGTTTTCATGGGCAAGACCGATGTTGAACGGCAAAGCCCGAATGTGTTTCGCATGAAGCTGCTGGGGGCCGAGGTGGTTCCGGTGACGGCGGGGCGCGGCACGCTGAAAGACGCGATGAACGAAGCCTTGCGCGATTGGGTCACCAATGTGCGCGACACGTTTTATTGCATTGGCACAGTGGCGGGGCCGCATCCCTATCCCGCCATGGTGCGCGATTTCCAAGCGATCATTGGCAAGGAAGCGCGGGAACAGATTCTGGAGCGTGAGGGGCGGTTGCC
>JANMOK010000302.1:0-5339 GCA_031369165.1 Paracoccaceae bacterium | reverse complement strand
CGTCTGGGGATATGGCGTGGGCATCGATCTGACCCAACGCGACTTGCAGGCAGCAGCCAAATCTGCTGGCCGCCCATGGGACATGGCAAAGGGGTTTGACCAATCAGCGCCAATTGCCCCGCTCAGCGCTGTGGCTGACTGCGGACATTTGGCTAAAGGGCGCATCTGGCTGGCGGTTGACGGCGAAATTCGCCAGGACGCCGACATCAACCAAATGATCTGGAGCGTCCCCGAAATCATTTCCGCGCTTTCGGCGCAAATTTCGCTGCGGCCCGGCGATCTGATCATGACCGGCACACCCCAAGGGGTGGGAGCAATATTGCCCGGCCAGGCCATTGCTGGCGGAATCGACGGGCTGTTAAATATAAATGTTCAAATCACAGCGGCGTGATTGCGAACGATTTGCAGAATCACTTAATTCAAGGTATGCATTTACCCAAGCGTGGGGGCGCTTTTCAGAAATATTGCAATTTTTTTGAACGCATTCCCTCGCGGTTTCCGGCATTGTTCATGTCGGTGTTGCGTAAAACGATCCAGCGTTGGGGGAAGTAAATGCGTACTTATTTGCTACAGGATCAAAGGTATCGTTCGGCAAAGCCGGATGATGCAGGGGTGTCGGTAGTTGTTGTGTTCCTTGTTGCATTGATGGCCACTTTGATTGTGCGCTATCTGAATCTGCCGCTTGATGCGGCACTGTTCGGATTGCCCGGTTGATCCATCCGTGAAGCGTTGCAAAAGTTTTAGTCCAGTGCTGAAATTTCGGAATGACGGGGCAACAACCCCGTCATTTCATTTTGGCGGATTGGCAACAAGCGTACCGAATTCGCGGCGATAATTTCCCGGTGTGGTGCCAAATTTGTGGCGGAAAGCGCGGCTAAATACCGCCTGTGAAGCGAAACCGCATTGCAAGGAAATCTCGGTGAAGGTGGCTGCGCCGTCGCGCGCCAGACGCGCTGCGGTTTGCAGGCGCAAATCGCTGGCATATCGGCCGGGGCTGATCTGCAACTTGGCCAGAAAACGCATCTCCAGTAGCCGCAGCGAGACCCCCATTTTAGCGGCAACAGACCGGATCGCGATTGGTTCCTCGATGCGGGACAGCATGATTTGAATCGCCCCGTCGACGACAGCGTCGCCGGTCTGCTCGCGCACGTTTTGGACTTGGCCATGCGGAGCAGCGGCGTCATGAATGAAAGCGCCCGAAACTTGCGTTGCCAGACCTGTTCCGAATCGGCTGGAAATCAGGCACAACATCATGTCCAAAGTCGGCATCGCTCCGCCCGCGCTGAAGCGTGTTGTGCCGATGACAAAGCGGTCGGGCACGACCTCGATGTCAGGAAATGCCCGTGCAAATTCTTCCAGATCCTCCCAATGCACGGTCGCTTTTTGCCCCGACAGCAGACCCGCCCGCGCCAAAACCCAGCCACCAGAATCCACCGCCCCAATCGCCCGAAAACGCGATGAAATGTGTCTTAGATGGCGGCTGACGTCGGCGGGGGCGTAGACAGAATGGTTAAAACCAGCCAGCACGACCAATACATCGGTATGCGGCAATTCGCGCAGGGCAACATTTGCCGGGAACAACACACCCGATGTCAGGTGCGCCGCCTCACCTTTTGGCGTTGCAATCGTCCAACTGAAGACGGTTCTATTGGCAAAGCGGTTCGCCGCCCGCATCGGGTCGATCAATGCAGCCACCTCCATCAGCGATGTTTCATTGAGCAGCAGGATTGCAACGGACAGCGGATCGTCGCTGCGGTCGAAGATGGATTCTGCGTGTTTTGTCACAATTTCTGCGTAAAACATCAAAACTATTTTGACAAGACGGTTTAACCTGCCCGGAATTACCGGGAGCCAACATGCCGCTATCCATGAATCACGATGTTTTCATCACCTGCGCCGTCACCGGATCGGGCGGCACGCAAGACCGATCACCCCACGTGCCGCGCAGCCCGAAACAGATCGCCGACAGCGCGATTGCCGCCGCCAAAGCTGGGGCGGCCATCGTGCATTGCCATGTTCGTGACCCCGAAACTGGCAGCCCACGGCGCGACGTGGCGCTGTATCGGGAAGTCACCGAACGCATCCGCGATAGCGCGACCGACGTGGTTTTGAACCTGACTGCGGGGATGGGGGGCGATATTTTTTTCGGTTCGACCGAACAGCCAATGCCAGTCCAGTCCCGCACCGATATGGTCGGCGCTTCCGAACGCGTCGCTCACATCGCCGAATGCCTGCCGGAAATCTGCACGCTCGATTGCGGCACGATGAATTTCAACGAAGCCGACTACGTGATGACTAACACTCCCGGCATGCTGCGGGCGATGGGGTCGATGATGACGGCGCTGGGCGTGAAACCGGAGATTGAGGCGTTTGATACCGGGCATTTGTGGTTAGCCAAGCAACTGGTAAGCGAAGGCGTGTTGAATTCGCCCGCTTTGGTGCAACTCTGCATGGGCGTGCCCTGGGGCGCGCCGGATGACCTCAACACCTTCATGGCCATGGTCAACAATGTCCCCGCCGATTGGCACTGGTCGGCCTTCGCGCTGGGTCGCCACGAAATGCCCTATGTCGCCGCGGCGGTGATCGCTGGCGGCAATGTGCGGGTCGGGCTGGAAGATAACCTGTGGCTTGGCAAAGGCGAGCTGGCGACCAACGAGGCGCTGGTCGATCGCGCGGTCGGCATCATCGAGCGGCTGGGGGCGCGGGTGATTGGGCCAGACGAGGTGAGGAAGAAACTTGGATTGGTGAAAAGGGCTCCAGAATGAAAGCGGCGATTGTTGGTGGCGGCGTGATCGGCGGCGGCTGGGTCGCGCGGTTTTCGTTGCACGGCTGGGACGTGCAGGTGTTTGACCCGGATCCACAAGCGGAGCGCAAGATTGGCGAGTTGCTGGACAATGCGCGGGCATCACTGCCGAAGCTGGCCGATGTGGCGATGCCCAATGCGGGTAAGCTGACGCTGCACGCCGATTTGGCGGAAGCCGTAAAGGGCGCAAGCTGGATCGTCGAAGCCGTTCCCGAGCGGCTGGATTTGAAACACAAGGTCTATGCGCAAATTCAATCCGCGGCTATTCCCGGCGCGATCATCGGGTCGTCTACCTCGGGCTTCAAGCCGAGCGCGTTGCAACAGGGCGCAAAGAATCCCGGCCAAATCCTCGTCGCCCATCCGTTTAACCCGGTCTATCTGCTCCCCTTGGTGGAGGTCGTGCCCAGCCCGGCCAACTCGGCGGATGTGATTGCGAAAGCCAAGGAAATACTTACGTCGATAGGCATGAAGCCCCTGCATGTGCGCAAGGAAATCGACGCCCATATCGCAGACCGTTTTCTTGAAGCTGTCTGGCGCGAGGCTTTGTGGCTTGTCAAGGACGGCATCGCCACTACAGAGGATATCGACGACGCGATCCGGTTTGGCTTCGGCTTGCGCTGGGCTCAGATGGGGTTGTTTGAGACCTATCGCGTGGCCGGCGGCGAGGCGGGCATGGCGCATTTCATTGCCCAGTTCGGGCCGTGCCTGCAATGGCCGTGGACCAAACTGATGGATGTGCCGGAACTGACGGACGAGTTGGTGAAAACAATCGCCGACCAGTCCGACGCGCAATCGGGGATGCACTCGATCCGCGAACTGGAGCGCATCCGCGACGATAATCTGGTTGGCATGATGCGGGCGCTGAAGGAACGCAATTGGGGTGCCGGGGCGTTGTTGAACGAGCACGATGTCCGCCTGAAAGGGGCGAGGTGATGGACTTTGCCTTGTCCGACGAACAGAAAATGATCGTCGAAACAACACGGGCGTTTGTGGAGAGCGAACTTTTCCCACACGAAGCCGAAGTCGAACGCTCCGGCATCTTGCGGCGCGACCTGATCGAAGAAGTCAAGGTCAAAGCGATAGCCGCTGGCCTCTATGCCGCCAACGTGCCCCAGGAATTCGGCGGTGCCGGCTTGGATACGCTCACGTGGCTGCTCTATGAACGCGAGCTGGGCAAAGCCAACTACGCCTTGCACTGGACCTGCGTCGCCCGTCCCTCCAACATCCTGTGTGCAGGCACCCCCGATCAAATCGAGCGATATCTTGCGCCTTGCGTGCGCGGCGAGACCTGGGATTGTCTGGCGATGACCGAGCCGGGCGCGGGGTCGGATTTGCGCGGCATGAAGGCAACGGCCCGACAGGATGGGTCCGACTGGGTGTTGAACGGCACCAAACATTTCATATCGCACGCCGATATTGCCGGGTTTGCCATCGCCTTTTTGGCCAGCGGTGAAGAGGATGGGCCGCGCGGCAAACGCAAGAAGATCACGGCGTTCCTGGTGGACAAAGGCACGCCGGGCTTCACCGTGCGGCCAGGGTACCGCAACGTCTCGCACCGCGGTTATAGCAACGCGATCCTTGAATTCAACGATTGCCGCCTGTCGGCTGCGCAAGTCCTTGGCGAGGCGCACAAGGGGTTTGACCTGGCCAATTCCTGGCTTGGGGCCACGCGGCTGCAAGTTGGCGCTGCCTGTCTGGGCCGCGCTCAGCGCGCTTTTGGGCATGCACTCGACTGGTCCGCCAGCCGCGAGCAATTCGGCCAGAAGATCGGCAAGTTTCAAGGCGTGTCCTTCAAGCTGGCTGACATGGCAGTCGAGATGAAAGCGGCGGAGCTGATGTTGCTTGAAGCGGCGTGGAAATACGACGCCGGCACAGTAACAGATGCCGACATGGCGATGGCCAAACTGAAAGCAACCGAGATGCTGGCAATGGTATCGGATGAGGCGATCCAGATTCATGGCGGCATGGGAATGATGGAGGAGCTTCCCCTAGAACGAATCTGGCGAGACGCAAGGGTCGAGCGTATTTGGGAAGGAACGTCGGAAATTCAGCGCCATATTATCAGCCGCGAATTGTTGCGGGCGGTTGGCGCATGACCCGAGACCTTTCCCGTTTATTCCGCCCAAAGTCTATCGCCGTTCTGGGCGGGGTCTGGGCGGAGAACGTCATCGCCCAATGCATCAAAATGGGTTTCAAAGGCGACATCTGGCCGGTACACCCCAAACGCGACTTTATTGGCGGGATCGCCTGCTTTCGCACTATGGCGGACCTTCCCGCGCCACCCGATGCCGCATTCCTTGGCGTTAACCGCCAGGCCGCCGTTGCGCTGATCGGTGAACTCTCGGCGATGGGCGCTGGTGGGGCGATCTGCTTTGCCGCTGGTTTTGCGGAAACCGGCGATGACGATTTGCAAGTGAAATTGGTTCAGGCAGCGGGCGATATGCCGGTGCTGGGTCCGAATTGTTACGGCATCATCAACTATCTGGACGGGGCGCTGCTGTGGCCCGACCAACACGGCGGGCGCCGGGTGGAAAAG
>JANMOK010000291.1:0-6998 GCA_031369165.1 Paracoccaceae bacterium | reverse complement strand
GGTCAAGCGCGAGGTCGAACGCGGCTATGAACTCTCCGTTATTGTATCGGCCCTGACGGTTGCGACCAACCAACAGGTCGGCTGGGTGCGGGAGGCGTCCGCGCCGGAGGGTAAAAATTCCTTTGGTATGTATGACGCCCGCGAATACGACGCTGTCGTCGCCTCGGGCGAACAGGTCACCAGCGGGTTGATGGCCTTGGTCTTGCAAGAAATGGGCGTTCCGGCGCGAAGCTGGCAGGGCTGGCAGATACCGCTGAAAACCACCAATGCGCATGGCGCCGCCCGCATCGAATCCATCGACACGACTTTGCTGGAACAAAAATTTGGCGAAGGGCTGCACGCGGTTATCGCCGGGTTTCAGGGCATTGGCCCCGATGGGCGGATCACGACGCTCGGTCGCGGCGGGTCCGATACGTCTGCCGTGGCTTTCGCTGCCGCGCTAAATGCGGAACGCTGCGATATCTATACCGACGTCGACGGCATCTATACCACCGACCCGCGCATCTGCGAAAACGCCCGCAAGCTGGAAAAGATTTCCTTCGAGGAAATGCTGGAACTGGCATCGCTTGGCGCAAAAGTTCTGCAAACCCGTTCGGTCGAACTGGCCATGCGCTACAAGGTGCGCCTGCAAGTGCTGTCAAGTTTTTCCGACGAAGCGGGAACAATCGTCTGCGATGAAAGTGAAATCATGGAAAGCAAAGTTGTCTCGGGCGTCGCCTATTCCAAGGATGAGGCGAAACTGACGCTTCTATCGGTTGCCGACCGCCCCGGCGTTGCGGCAGCGATATTCGGGCCCTTGGCCCATGCCGGTGTCAACGTCGATATGATTGTGCAAAACATCGGCGAAGATGGCCGCACCGACATGACGTTTTCCTGCCCGGTCGATGATGTGGCCAAAGCGGTAAAAGCCTTGGAAGATGCCCGCGCCGCCGGCACGATCAATTTCCGCGACCTCGACCGCGATGAACATGCCTGCAAAGTATCCATCGTCGGCATCGGCATGCGCTCGCACGCCGGTGTGGCGCAAAAGATGTTTGCAGCCTTGGCGGCGGAAGGGGTGAACATCAAAGTCATCACCACGTCAGAAATCAAAGTTAGTGTATTGATCGACCGGAAATATATGGAATTGGCGGTGCAAGCCCTCCATGATGCTTTCGAATTGGAAAAGGCCTAAATTCGCCTCGGAGGACTATGACAGCCTCAACTTCCGTTGAATCGCGGGTCCTGCTCAAGCGGTTGCGGGAATCCCTCGCTTTGTCGGGCGGTGGCCAGGAAAGGCTTGACCGGATCACCAGATTGATCGCCTCGTCGCTGGTCGCGGAAGTCTGCTCGATTTACCTGAAACGCGACGCCGAAACGCTGGAGCTTTGTGCCACCGAAGGATTGAACGCCACCGCCGTCCACCAATCGCGCCTGCGGGTTGGCCAGGGTCTGGTCGGCCAGATCGCTGAATCCGCTGAACCCATCAATGTCGCCAACGCGCCTGCGACGCCGGGGTTTCGCTACATGCCCGAAACCGGCGAGGAGTTGTATTCCTCGTTCCTCGGCGTGCCGATCCAGCGGCTGGGTGAGGTTTTGGGTGTGTTGGTCATCCAAAACCGTTCCGCCCGCTCCTACACCGAAGACGAGGTTGATGGCTTAGAGATCGTCGCCATGGTGCTGGCCGAAATGACCGAACTTGGCGCCTTCACCGGCCCGGGTTCGCTGGCAATGGCGACCCCGCACAAGCGCCCGTTCTTCGTGCGCGGCATGGTGGCACAAGAAGGCGTGGCCGAAGGCACCGTGCTGCTGCACGAACCCAGTTTCGTCATCGCCAACCCGGTCGCCGACGATCCCGCAACCGAAAAGGCCCGGCTTCAGAACGCGCTGCAAGCTTTGCGTGGCGAAGTCGATGCCATGATCGACAGCGATTTCCTGGCCCCTGACGGCGATCACCGCGACGTGCTGCACGCCATGCGGATGTTCGCCCAAGACAAAGGCTGGGTCCGCCGCATGGAAGAGGCGATTGACAGCGGTCTGGCCGCCGAGGTTGCGGTTGAAAAGGAACAATCCGCCACAAGGTCGCGCATGCAGCGGGTCGCTGATCCTTATTTGCGCGAGCGCCTGCACGATCTGGACGACCTCTCAAACCGCCTGATGCGCTTGCTTTCAGGCCACGGTCCGACCCGCGGACGCGAGATACCACCCGATGCGGTGCTGGTCGCGCGCAACTTGGGTCCGGGCGAGCTGCTCGACTATGGCCGTGCCTTGAAGGGCGTGGTGCTGGAAGAAGGCTCCGTCGGCAGCCACGCGACAGTCGTCGCCCGCGCCTTGTCGATCCCCCTCGTCATTCAGGCTGCCCGTATAACCCGCGAGGCACTGAACGGCGACAAAATCCTCATCGACGGCGATCAAGGCCTGGCGCATTTGCGCCCGGAAGATAGCGTGACCCGCGCCTTCCGCGAAAAACTGGCGATGCAGGACAAGGCGCAACAAGCCTATGCCGCGCTGCGCGACTTGCCCGCTTGCACCAAAGACGGCACGGATATTGCCCTGCATATGAACGCCGGTCTGATGGCCGATCTGCCCAGCCTGGGTAAAAGCGGGGCTTTGGGCGTGGGCCTGTATCGCACAGAATTGCAGTTTCTGGTGCGCTCGACGGTGCCGCGCCGCAGCGAACAGGCCGATCTTTATGCCCGCGTCATGGATTCCGCACATGGCAAACCCGTTGTGTTCCGAACCCTCGATATTGGCTCGGACAAAGTTGTTTCCTACATCAAGTCTACCGACGAGCCGAACCCGGCCATGGGCTGGCGGGCAATCCGGCTGATGATGGACCGCCGTGGCGTCATGCGCATGCAGATACAGGCGCTGTTGCGCGGTGCCAAAGGGCGACCCCTCAGCGTCATGTTCCCGATGATCACCGAATTCAGCGAATTCGTTGCGGCGCGGCAGATGGTGCTGGATGAGTTTGAAACCGAAAAGGAACACCGCCATCTGGTGCCCGAAAAGGTCGAAGTCGGCGCTATGCTGGAAACCCCCAGCCTTGCCTACGCGCCGGATGCGTTTTTTGACATGGCAGATTTCATTTCCATCGGCGGCAACGATTTGAAGCAGTTCTTTTTCGCCGCCGACCGCGAGAATGAAAAAGTGCGGTTGCGCTATGACACTCTCGCGCCGTCGTTTCTGGCTTTCTTGCGCCTGATCGTCGCCCGCTGTGCCAAGGCGAATACGCCTTTGTCGTTCTGCGGCGAAGACGCCGGCCGACCGGTCGATGCCATCGCCTTGTTGGCTTGCGGCCTGCGCAGCCTGTCGATGCGCCCGGCGTCGGTCGGGCCGGTCAAAAAGGCGATCCGCGCGGTCGATCTGGCCGAAGTTTGCGCGTTGATCGAAAAAGCGACGGCGGCGGGGGCTAACACGATCCGTCCCGCACTGAGAGACTACCTGACCGCCAACGACGGCCTGTAGGGGCTATTCCGGTGTCCAAGGCCCGATCATGCCCGTTTTTTAACGCTCTTTCCATGTGCCGCCAGCCGAGTGAATTCTTGCAAAACCGCGTCTGGATCGTGGCTCATTGCGACCTTGAGCAAGCCAAATCGTACATGCGCCATTTCTTGAAAATAGCCCATGAACGCATAGTTGACCCCGGCGCCCGCCACCGCACCTAACAGCGGCACGGCTTGGGCGGCCAGTTTTTGGCTGATCAAGGCGGCAAATCGCGGGGCGATGGTGGCGATCAGTTTTTGCAACGCCGTGCCCGAAATTGTTACCCGCGCCCCAATAAACGCCGTGTTCACTCCATCGTCACTCGCCAAAGGTGATCCGCTGCCGAAAACCTTGATGCACTCGATCCGGGTTTCGGGGTGTTCAGGGTCAAAGCCATAGGACGAAGCGATTTTTTGAATCGCCCGAAAAATCAATGTCGTGGTCACCGGTAGTTCCAACAAAGCCGTCGGCAACCCGCCCAGACCACCGACCACACCGCTCAACGTCGCAACTGCCTTGTGGGTGCGGTGGTCGTTAACGGACATTCCCGCCTTGGATTTTGCCGTGCGCCCGGCGGTATTGTAGCTCAGCTCCAACGCCGATTTGACCGCCTGCTCGATCTGGCCCTTCACAGTATCGGGCAGCTTTTCCAGACTGCTTTCAATACCGCCCGCCGCAAAATTGACTGCCTTCATCATCACGCCGTTGGCCGCGCGGTACCGAACTGCAATCGCCTCGATTTCGGCGCTGGCCGAATCGCTCAAAGGTGGCAGGAATTGCAAATTGTCGGCCTTGTCGTCGTTCATGGGGCCACGCTAGCAAATGCCGCACCGGCCCGCCAGAGCGCGCCGCTCAGGCCTATTCAGGCGTCCAGCGCCGTATCATCCCCTCAACGCCGTTGAACGCTCCCAGCGCCAGCGCACGCGCCAGCAGACGGTCGGGGTTGGTGGGGGGCGGATAGTCCAGATTTTTGCCCGTTTGGCGTGAAAACCCGAACCGTCCATAATAGGGTTCATCCCCCACCAAAACCACCCGCGTCCAGCCCTCTTCCGCCGCCCGCAGCAAGCTTTCCTCGATCAATGCCCCGCCCAGACCCTCGCCCTGCCGTGTTGGGTGAACAGCAACCGGGCCCAGCAGCAGCGCGGCATGGCCACCCAAACCAATCCGGATCGGCCAATAGCGTATCGCCCCGCCAACCGCGCCGAACTCGTCGCGCGCCAGCAGGCACAATTGCGCCACCGGCTCGACACCATCGCGCAGCCGATAGGATGAAAGCGCCGTGCGTCCTGGCGCAAAGGCGTTGTCGAACAGATATTCGACTTCCTCAAAATCGTCGTCGGTTTCTTCTTCGATATCAAACATGCGGACTACTTTGGGAACGAAGGGGTCAAGGCGCAATCCACGGCATTAAATGCGTCGGTTCCACAGCATTTCCGATGTTCCCCTCATTCGGCATCCCTCGACTTCGCCCTAACACTTTGCATAAGTTCTATCAAACAGGAATGAGTGCCCCGCGATGTTCTACCGCCCAGGAATCGACCCGCACGGATTGGCCTTCAGCCCGTACAAGGCAATCGTCAGCCCGCGACCCATCGCGTGGATTTCCAGCAAGGGCAAAGATGGCAAGGTCAACCTGGCCCCCTATTCGTTTTTCAACCTCGTCTCCGAAGACCCGATGATGGTCGTCTTTGGCTCCAGCGGCACCAAGCCCGACCGCGACAGCGGCAAAGACAGCGTGTCCAACATTCGCGAGACCGGCGAATTTGTCATCAACACGGTTTCCTACGAATTACGCGACGTCATGAACGCAACCGCGGGCCGCTGGAGCGCCGATACAGACGAATTCACCCTGTCCGGACTCGAAAAAGCTCCCAGCATGATCGTCAACGTGCCCCGCGTCGCCAAAGCCCCTGCGGCGCTTGAGTGCCAGCTGTGGCAAATTATCGAACTTCCCGGCGACGCCAATTTTCTGGTCATTGCCAAGGTTGTCGGCGTTCACATCGACGACGCCTATGTGCGCGAAGGCAAACTCGACGTAACCTTGTATCAGCCGGTCGCCCGACTCGGCTACAACGACTATGCATCCGTCGACAAAGTGTTCCAGCTCAAGCGCCCCGGAACCTGAAAGGAAACGCCTTGGCACGCAAGATATTCGTCAACCTTCCCGTCGCTGAGCTGCCGCGCAGCATGGCCTTCTGGCGGGCGCTGGGGTTTGAATTCAACCTCGATTATACCGATGAAACCGCCGCCTGTCTGGTGATTTCCGAAGACATTTTCGCCATGCTGATGACGCGCGAAAAGTTCGGCGATTTCGCCCTCAAACCAGTGGTTGATGCGCATACTTCCAGCGAAGTGATCCTCGCCTTTTCCGTCGAGACCCGCACCGATGTCGACCGTATCGCCGATGCTGCGCTGGCCAATGGCGGCAAGCAGCCGCGCGAGGCGCAAGACCACGGCTTCATGTACTACCGCCCCATCGAAGACCCCGACGGGCATATCTGGGAAGTGACGTGTTTTCCCGAGCAGCCCGCCTGATGCAGACCCACATCGGCATCATCGGCGGTTCGGGCATTTATGACGTCGAAGGCCTCGAAAACCCGCAATGGCGCGAAATCGTATCCCCTTGGGGCACCCCCTCCGATGCCATCCTGACCGGCACCCTCAACGGCATCGCAATGGCCTTCCTGCCCCGCCACGGTCGCGGCCACATCCAAAGCCCAAGTTCCATCAACTACCGCGCCAATATCGATGCGTTAAAGCGGCTGGGGGTCACCGACGTGATCTCGGTTTCCGCTTGCGGCTCGTTCCGCGACGAACTTGCCCCGGGTGATTTCGTCATCGTCGACCAGTTCATCGACCGCACCATTGCCCGCGAGAAAAGCTTTTTCGGCCCCGGTTGTGTGGCCCATGTCAGCATGGCGCATCCGGTCTGCGCACGACTCGGCGACGCCGTGGAAAACGCCGCCGACGGCATCAAAATCCATCGCGGCGGCACCTATCTGGCGATGGAAGGTCCGCAATTTTCCACCGTCGCCGAAAGCCGTCTCTACCGCGAGCAATGGCATTGCGACGTGATCGGCATGACCAACATGCCCGAAGCCAAACTCGCCCGCGAAGCCGAGCTGTGCTACGCCAGCGTCGCCATGATCACCGACTATGATAGCTGGCACCCCGACCACGGCACCGTCGATATTTCGCAGATCATCGCCGTCCTGACCGCCAATTCTGCCAAAGCGAAAGCATTGGTCGGCAGACTGCCCACCCTGCTGGGTGCCACCCGCGACCCATGTCATTGCGGCTGCGACCGGGCGCTCGACCACGCGATAATGACTGCATCCGATAAACGCGACCCCGCTCTGGTCGCCAAACTGGATGCCGTTGCCGGAAGGGTGCTCTAGTCGATGGGTTCTTTGCGCCCCAATGACGGCCCCAACCGCCACCACAACACCAGCGCCCAAAGGATATAGAAGGCTGTCAGGAAATAGATCCAAACACCCCGATCCGCCTGCGCAAACTTCAGGCCGAAATACTCG
>JANMOK010000274.1:0-13050 GCA_031369165.1 Paracoccaceae bacterium | reverse complement strand
CTCGCCCCCGGCCCCGGCGCGGGTCCGTTCCAGCGTGGCAAAAACCGAAGGGTCGAGGATGTAACGCCCAACTGCTGCCAGTCGCGATGGCTCGGTTCCGGGGCTCGGCTTTTCAACCATGCCCGACGCAGCCACCAGCCGCCCTTCGGGGTCGCCCAGCTCGCGAAAAATGCCATAACGTGACGTGTCAGCCGCGGGAACTTGCATCGCCGCGACCATGTGGCCACCGCTATAGGCGCGCGACATTTGCGGGAGGCACGGAACCCCCAAGATGACGTCGTCGGGCAAAATGACGCCAAACGGGCCGGGCATCATCAACGGGCGCGCACAAGCAATCGCGTGTCCCAAGCCGAGTGCCTTATTCTGGAAGGCGAACACCACCTCGACCGCCCCAGCCACCGGCAAACTGGACTGATGGGCTCCGCGCGCAGCCTGTGCGTCCGTCATTGCCAGATAATCGCGGATAGAAAGCTTGTCAGGACTGATGACAATAACCACCCTCGCCGCGCCGGTAGCCACTGCTTCATCCATGGCGAACTGTAGCATCGGTGTGTCATAAACGGGCAGCAATTCCTTTGCCGTTACCCTTGTCGCGGCCATAAGCCGCGTGCCCCGTCCCGCCGCCGGAATGACTATTGTATTTATGCGCCGTACCATGTCGCCCCCATTGAGTGATCGCTTCCCGGACAAACGCCCGGCACCAGAATTGGTTCCCCTTAAACGGGGTTCGACCACATTGTTTCAACTCGGATCAGAACGATTCGCGCCTTTAGGAAATGGCCGTTGAAACTGTGCTGCCCTTGTTAAACATCCTTGTCCGGGCGGAGTTGACTCACCTCGGTTTCGTACCGGTTTTCTGCGGTCAATTCTCGCGCAAAAGCGACCGAACATGGCAACAAGACACGAGGTCGTGTTCAGGCGTGATGTGGCGCGCAGCGTCAGCTGGCCTGTTTGGTTTGGCACACTCGCCGACTTTACAACCAAGCCACCGCAACCCGGCCCCTTTTGCAAAATTCAGGCCAAAAGGACACAGAGCGTGATATCGCTTTAAGTGGCAAAATTTGGCGGTTCAATTGGCCAATTCGCCAAACAGCCTGATCAATTGCAAGATCTGGTAGCTTTCGGGATCAACGACCACGATTCGATCATCAATCACCGCGTAACGCTGACCATAGGGCAGCGGCGGCAGGTCATAGCGGTCATAATCATCAAGAAAAATCAGATCACCCCTATAAACCACAGCGCCGGTGCGGTCGCGGTCCAGCCATTCGCTTGTGGTGACGCCCGCCTTGGCCTGACCCGGGGGCACGCATGGCGGAAATTTCTTGGCCAGCCCGGGGGGACATATCTTGGATTGCGCCAAGGCCGCGTCGGCATGCACCGTGGGCGCGAAGGCAATAAGTGCGACGGCAAGCAGGCTTGGAGCGATTTTCATGGTCATATCCCTGTCACAGGCTTCATCACGAAAACCCCGGCCTGCCCGATTGGTTCCCCGCTGGGCAGGATTGCGCCGCCCTTGCAGCGATTCACACTGGGACCAATCTTGGCCACGCGCGATTCTCTAAGTGCGCCGACTGTCATCGCTCCCAGTTCTGCAGCCGCAAGACACGAAAAGAACAACAGGTTTTCCGGGCCGACGTTCACAAGGCACACGTCATTGCCGCATGCGACTTGGTCTTTCGGTTACCTCAAATGCGCACGGTTAAGAGCTGAGCCTCGCGGCGATGTGACTCGCCAGATATTCAGCATCGTGCCAGACGCCCCAAATGAAGGGCGATGCCCGGCGCGACAGCCAAGGCAAGCCCAGGAAGTACAGTCCGGGCACCGCGGTAACGCCGCGTTCATGCGCCGGCCGATTTTTCTGGTCAAATGCGTCAACTTTGAGCCAGCCAAAATCCAGCGCAAAGCCGGTCGCCCAGATTATCGCGGTTATTCCGGCGTCCGCCAGGTTCACCTGAAGCATTGGGTCACTCACGCATTGGGGTATCGCCACAAATTCGCGCGCATCTGGCTCTTCGGTCATGTCCAGGCTTTGACTGATGACATAAGCATCCGCCGCATCCAGCACCGACAGGTAGCTCGCATCGCCCAGCGCGATATTGCGCGCAAGATCAGGCGCAAAGTGCAACACGCCGTCAGAACAAGTTTCCGCGCGTCCCACCAGCATCATGCCGCGCGCGGCAAGCCGCCGGAAGTCGACGGTATGGCCGCCGTGCGCACCACTGACGGCAATTGTGACATGTTCCATGCCCGGTTCGCGGGTCTTGGCGTCCCACATGCCCAAAACTCCCAGCCACCAGCAGAAATCCCTGCCGCGATAGCGAATGGGTGGCCGTTCGTGCGGGCCAACCGACAGATAGACGCGCTTGCCTGCCCGCAAAAGTTCGTCGGCGATCTGCGTACCCGAAGAACCAGCTCCGACCACCAGCACCGCGCCTTCCGGCAACTGGCCCGGATTGCGGTAGTCGTGGGAATGAATTTGCATGATTCCCAAATCGGCCGGTACCAACTTGGGGATTATCGGGCGCTGAAACGGTCCGGTAGCGGCGACCAGGTTGACCGCCTCAATCACGCCGGTAGACGTTTCGGCACGAAAGCCGCCGCCATCAGCTTTTCGGCGAACTTCCGTCACATCGACGCCGCAGCGAATGGGTGCTGCGATCTGCTCGGCGAAAGTTTCAAAGTATTTTACGACCCTGTCACGTGGCGCAAAGCTGTTGGGATCGAGGTCGCCGAATGCCAAACTCGGAAAGCGATCGTGCCAGGCCGGACCAATGGCGACCAGCGAATCCCACCGAAGCGAGCGCCAGCTTTCTGCAACCCGATTACGCTCGACAATAATGTGCGATAAACCGCGTCTGGTCAGGTGCTCGCTCATCGCCAATCCGGCCTGGCCACCGCCTATGATCAGCGTTTCGACAGTTTCTATTGGCATCTGCCGTCCTTTGTTTGGGACCTTTTGCAAGTCTGTCAAGATGGCTGCAGGGCACAAGCTGCAACCAATTCCTGAACGATTGACCGACAATTACGTGCATCGCCGCCCAAAGCAAGTTGCTCGCCACGGCGGAACCAGTTTGGTGGAGTAAAATCTTGCGCTCGTCCTCCTAAGTCGAAACGACCGCTGTCGGGATCATCCTGTTCTTCAAGCGGGTTACGCTCACGTGGCGGGCGCAAAACCGGGCGCAGGCAAGTTTGGAAAAATCCGGCACAGCCGGAATGATTGCGTGACGATTTTCAAGATTTCACCTAGCCTGCCGGCTCAGGCCAGTGGATTTGGTCGCGCATCAGCCGGTCAGGAGGCAGACGATGAAAAAGCACCCAATTGGCAACACCGGTCTCGAAATCACCGACATCTGCTTCGGGGCCGGTCCCATTGGCGACATGCCGGGCACCTATGGCCACAGTGTCGACGCGGCGACGGCGCGGGCGACGATCAATGCGATTTTCGACAGCCCGGTCAATTTCCTCGACACGTCGCGCAACTACGGTTTCGGCCGCAGCGAAGCGCGGATCGGGGCGGCGATCCGCGAGCGGGGCGGGCTGCCAAAGGGGTTCGTGCTGGCCACCAAGCTGGATCGCGACATGGACACCGGGCGTTTCGACGCGGCCCGCGCCCGACGTTCTTTCGAGGAAAGCCTGGAAGCGCTCGGCCTCGATCACGTGCAAGTCCTGCACCTGCACGACCCCGAACACGCCGCCGACCTCCGCGAAATCACCCGACCCGGCGGTGCGCTGGATGAGTTGTTCCGGATCAAGGAAGAAGGGCTGGCGACTGCGGCGGGCCTGGCCATGGGTCGGCTCGACATGATGCTGCCGCTGGTCAGGGAGCGTCCGTTCGACATTGTGCTCAGCCACAACCGCTTCACCTTGCTGAACCAGTCGGCGAATGAGCTGTTTGACTATGCCCATTCAAAAGGCATCACGGTCTTGAACGCCGCGCCCTATGCCGGTGGCATCCTGGCCAAAGGCAGCGCGCGCATGCCCAAGATCACCTATCAAGACGTGGACGACAGCAAGCTCGATCCGGTCCGCCAGATCGAAGCCATTTGCGCCAGGCATTCGATAGCACCCGGCACGGCGGCACTGCAGTTTTCTGTTCAGGACCCGAGGATAACGTCCACAGTCATCGGCGTCTCCAAGCCGGAACGCGTTGCCCAGACGCTTGAATGGGCCGGAGCAACGATTGCCGAACAGGCATGGCTGGACCTGAAAGAGGTGGAATATTCCAAGGACGATCCCGAGGTCGACCGGATTTATGTGCCAGGTTAGCGACAAAACCTCTCAGGCAAGACTGGCCGCTGCTGTCACATATTCCAGACTGGCCTTCAGCCGCGCCGCGATTTGCGGGTCTTGCTGGGTTTCGGGGCTGAACGGTTCCATCGAAATAAAGCCGCTGTAGCCGGCCTCGACCATGGCGCGCAGGCGGGCGACGCTGGCGACACGGTCGCCGAGGAAAACGAACCCGCGGTCGGGTTCGGTCAGCTGGGTGGGGGTCAAGTCGGGGCGGGCGATGCCCGAGATGTGCATCAGGCTGATCCAGCCCGCGCCTGCAACCGCATAGCGGATCATGCCACATCCAGCCACGCTTGCGCGGCGGAAGAGCGTTGAATCGTTTCCACCAGCGTCTGAATCCGCAGCCCCTTGCGGAAGTTGAAGGGTTCCGGGGCTATGCCCGCGATGGCGTTGACATAGCCTGCGACCTCGATGGCTTTGAGGTCGTTGAAGCCCAACTGGTGGCCAGCAGCGACGCAGAACAGGCCGTAGGGGGCGTGGTCCGGGGAAGCTTCGATGCGGCGAAAGCCCTGGCGGCCTTTGGCGTCGGCGGTCGAGAAGTAGTGCAGGACGTTGAAATGTTCCTGAGAGAAAGCCAGCGCGCCCTTGGTGCCGTAGACCTCGAAATCATGCTGCATCTTGCGGCCCGTGGCGATCCAGTTGCCCTCAACCGACCCTGTCGCGCCGTTTTCAAACCGCAGGAAAGCGCGGCCGACGTCATCGACTGTCACCGCCTTGCGGCCGCCCTTTCCATCGGGGCGCTCTCCGATCACGGTCACGCAATCGCCCATCACCTTGGTGATCGGGCCGCAGAGAAATTCGGCGGTGGCCAAGGCGTGCGAGCCAATGTCGGCCAAAGCGCCGCCCCCGGCCGGGTCGTGGCGAAAACCATAGGGGCCGGCGGCGTCGGCCATGTAGTCTTCGCAATGGATGCCGCGATAGCCGCGAATTTCGCCCAGTTCTCCCGCCGCAATCATATCGCGCGCCAGACCCAGCATCGGGTTGCACAGGTAGTTGAAACCGACCTGGGTCTTGATGCCTGCCTTTTCAGCGGCGGCAGCCATCTCGGCGGCGTCACTGGCCAAAGGGGCGAGCGGCTTTTCACAATAAACGTGCTTGCCCGCTGCAATCGCCGCCAGCGCCATTTCCTTGTGCAGCGCGTTGGGGGCGGTAATGTCGACGACGTCGATCTCGGGGTTGAAGATCAGGTCGCGCCAGTTGGCCGTGGAATGGGCAAACCCCAGGGTCTGCGCGGCGCGAGCGGCAGCTTCGGCGGTGATGTCGACCACTGTGTGCAGGTCTAGGTCGTAGGGCAGTTCAAACACGCGCGGGGCCGAGGCAAAGCCGAACACATGGGCCTTGCCCATGAAGCCGGTGCCGATCAATCCGATGCGCAGCTTTGGTTTGGTCATGTCAATGCGTCCTTGTTAACGATGAGGTCAGGGTCCAGATGCCCGGCAAACCAGTCCAGCACGTTCTGGACCGAGGACACGGCCATGCGCTCGGCGGCCTCGCGGGTCAAACCGGCGGTATGCGGGGTGAGGATGGCCGAATCGAGGGCCAGCAGCGGGTTATCCGGGTCGGGGGGTTCGGTCTCGAACACATCCAGTCCGGCGGCAGCGATATGGCCCGATTTCAGGGCATCGGCCAGCGCCGCCTCATCGACAATCCCGCCGCGCGCGGTATTGATGACGATTGCGCCCGGCTTCATCCGGGCCAGTTCCGCCACCCCGAGGATGGGCCTTTCGGCCTTGGGCAGGTTGACCGAGACCACATCGGCCCAGGCCAGGCCTGCCGTCAGATCGGCGACGGCACCGACAGGCCCTTCCGGCCAGCCGTTTCCGGCCAGCCAGGGGTCGTAGGCCTTGATCTCCATGCCGAAGCCGTCGGCCATCCGGGCCAGATGCCGGCCGATGCGGCCATAGCCGAGGATCAGCAGGTGCTTGCCCAGCACTTCGCTCGCCTCCAGCTTGTTGCGCCAGCCCCAGCCACCGCTGCGCACCGCCCGGTCCGAGCGGGTCGCCTGCTTGGCGCAGGCGAGGATCAGCAGCATGCAATGCTCGGCCACCGAGACCGAATTGACGTCGCCGACGATGCAGAGCGGGATCTTGCGGGCGCTCAGCGCCGCCACGTCGACGGAATCATAGCCGACGCCGTGGCGCGCCACGATTTTCAGACGCGGGGCGAGTGCAATGCTGGCCGCCGTCATCGGCTGGGTGCGGATAACCACGGCTTCGGCGCGGGCCAGATAGGGCTGGAAAGAGGCTTCGGAGATGTCCTCGATATAGTCAAACGTCACGCCCTCGGCCGCCTCCAGCAGCGCCAGTCCCGAGCCATGCAGCTTGCCCGCCACCAGGACATTCGGCATCAGTAGGCCCCCTTGGTCGCGGCGGCGATGGCGGTTGCCGTCGCCTTGCGGAACCCGGCCACTGCCGCCCCGGCGGCAGCGGCGAGAAAGCGGGCGTCGCCGCCCACTGTGGTCATGTCGAAGCCCCAGCCGATGGCGCGGGCGGCGTATTCGGGGGTGCCGCAATGCAGCGCGGCGTGGATGCCGTGGTTCTTGCAGGCGGCCACGATCTTATTCAGGGCGGCGATCATCTCGGGTTCTTCGCGGTCAAAGCCCGGCGGCAGGCGGCCTTGGGTCAACGACAGGGTCAGGTCGGCGGGGCCGACATATAAACCGTCGAGGCCGGGCGTGGCGGCGATGGCGTCGAGATTGGCCATGCCTTCGGCGGTCTCGATCATGGCGAAGGCCAGCATGTTGGCGTTGGCCTCGCCGGCATAGTTGGCCCCTGCCGCAAAGGAGACGCGGGTGGGGCCGAAGCTGCGCTGGCCCAAGGGCGGATAGCGCATGTAGCTGACCAGTTCCGCCGCTTGGGCCGCCGTGCCGACCATCGGGCAGATGATGCCATAGGCGCCGGCGTCGAGCGCCTTCATGATCACGCCGGGGTCCAGCCACGGCACCCTTGCCATCAGGGTGGCTCCGCTGGCGCGCATGGCCTGGAACATCGGCAGCAGGTTGGAATAGTCCAACGCCCCGTGCTGCATGTCGATGGTGACGCTGTCAAAGCCCTGCGCCGCCATGATCTCGGCGCTGAAGCTGTTGCCGATCGAGCACCAGCCGTTGATCGTCGGCCTGCCCTCGGCCCAGAGCGCCTTCAGCCGGTTCGGGATCATGACCAGACTATTTGCGAAGACTTGATGTCGAGATAGTCGCGGATCGCCTCGATGCCGCCCTCGCGGCCCATTCCGGAGAAGTTGGTGCCGCCGAACGGCGCTTCCGATGCGGCCATGGCGAAGGAATTGATCCCGACCATGCCGGCCTTCAGCTCGGCCACTGTGCGGCGGGCGCGTTTTGGGCTGGAGGTGAAGGCATAGGCCGAAAGGCCCATGTCCGAGGCGTTGGCCCGGGCCAGAACGTCGTCGTCGCTGGCGAAGCGGCTGATGGCGGCGATGGGGCCGAAGTTCTCCTCGGCCATGACCGCCATGTCGTCAGTGCAACCCGTCAGCACGGTCGGCTCGAAAAAATGCCCGGCGTTGAAGCCCGCTGCTCGGCTGCCGCCAGTGGCAAGCGTTGCCCCCGCCTTCACGGCGCCTGCGACGATCTTTTCCATCGCGGCCAGACGACCGGCATTGATCAGCGGCCCCATGGCCACGCTCGGGTCCAGCCCGTCGCCCAGTTTGATCGCATTCGCTCGGGCGACGAAGCCGGAGACGAAGGCGTCATGCAGGCTGTCATGCACGTAAAACCGGTCGCCGGTGACGCAGACCTGGCCGGCATTGGCGAATTTGGTCGGCACGGCGAGGTTCAGCGCCCCTTCCAGATCTGCGTCGTCATAAATGATCACCGGCGCATTGCCGCCGAGCTCCATCGACACTTTCTTCAGCGTCGCCGCCGCGTCGCGGATCATCTGCTGACCCACCCGCGTCGATCCGGTCAACGAGACTTTGCGCACCGCTTTCGCGGCCATGATCGGCGCATAGGTGGCGTCGGTCGGGCCGACAACCAGGTTGACCGTGCCTGCAGGCAGGTTCCCGGCTCGGCAACAATCAATCATCACCATCGCCACGCCAGGCGTCTGCGACGACGGCCGCACGATCACCGAACAGCCAGCAGCCAGCGCCGGCGCGACCTTGCGCGCCACCAGCGCGGCGGGGAAGTTCCAGGCGGTGAAGGCGGCGGCAATGCCCACCGGTTCGTGATGCACCTCGAATCGTCCGTCCGGCACGCGCGATTCGACGATTCGACCATAAATCCGCCGCGCCTCTTCGGCAAACCAGCGGAACTGGTCGATGCTCAGGCCCCATTCGCGCCCGGACTGGGCAATCGGCTTGCCGGTCTCCAGCGAGATCATCCGCGCCGCCTCGTCCGTGCGCCGCCTCATCTCGTCGGCGATGGCGTGCAGCGCATCGGCGCGGTCGAATGCGGCCTTGGCTTTCCATGCCGCAAAGCCAGCAGTGGCGGCAGCAATGGCGGCCTCGGTGTCGGCAACGGCGGCGACGGGAACCTGTCCCAAAGGCTGTTCGCTGACCGGGCTGAAGACCGGGGCAGTCTGGCCGCTCGCAGCTGGCTGCCACGCGCCGCCGATGAACAGTCCAAAGTGCTCATACATGCCGTTCCCCCAAAGATTCTGTCGCAGATTCTGCCGCAGCTCGTCAGTGCAATAATCATTGCAGAACTTTTGCATTGTCAATATTCAATTCGACCAGATATGATCCGGGCAAACCTCGCGGGGGGAGATCACATGGCCAAATCGACGATTCGCCTGACGATGGCGCAGGCATTGGTACGCTATCTATGCAGTCAGGTCACCGAAATTGACGGCACCCCGGTGCCGCTGTTCGCTGGCGTGTTCGGCATTTTCGGCCATGGCAACGTCACCTGCCTTTCCGAAGCACTGGAGGCGGTTCAGGACCAGC
This sequence comes from Paracoccaceae bacterium, assembly GCA_031369165.1. Lineage (GTDB taxonomy): Bacteria > Pseudomonadota > Alphaproteobacteria > Rhodobacterales > Rhodobacteraceae > JANMOK01. The sequence continues at coordinate 3,858 of JANMOK010000274.1, read as the reverse complement.
TTCCGACCTGGCGCGGCCAGAACGAGCAGTCGATGGCGCTGGCGGCAATCGGCTTTGCCAAGGCGAAACGGCGGCGGCAGATCATGGTGGCCACGTCCTCGATCGGGCCGGGGGCCTTGAACCTGGTGACGGCGGCGGGCACGGCGCATGCCAACCGGCTGCCGGTGCTGCTGATCGCCGGCGACACCTTCACCAACCGGCTGCCCGACCCGGTGCTGCAACAGGTGGAGCATTACCACAACCCGACGCTGACGGTGACCGACGCCTTCAAGGCCGTGACGCGCTATTGGGACCGCATCACCCATCCGGCCCAGATCATCAGCTCGCTGCCACAGGCGATCGCCGCGATGCTCGACCCGGCCGATTGCGGCCCGGCTTTCATCGCCCTGCCGCAGGACACCCAGGAACTGGCATTCGACTATCCCGAAGTGTTCTTCGAGCAGCGCCACTGGACCATCCCACGCCCGCGTCCGGATCGGGTGGCTTTGGCCAAGGCGGTTGAGCTGCTGAAATCCGCCAAGAAGCCGCTGATCATCGCCGGGGGGGGCGTGCGCTACTCGGGTGCCGAGCAGGCGGTCGCGGCGCTGGCGGCCAAGCGCGGCATTCCGGTGGTGGAAACCAATGCGGGCAAGGGTGGGCTGACGCATTACCATCCGGTGCATTGCGGGCCCATCGGCATCATCGGCTCGACCTCGGCCAATACATTGGCCGGCGAGGCGGATGTGATTGTCGCCATCGGCACCCGGCTGCAGGATTTCACGACGGGGTCGTGGACGGCGTTTGCGCAAGATGCAAAATTCATCTCGATCAACGCAGCGCGGTTCGACGCCACCAAGCACCGGGCTTTGGCGGTGGTGGGCGACGCGCTGGAGACAGTGACCGAGCTGGACGCCGCGCTGGGTGGCTGGAAAGCCGACGCGGCCCACCTGCCGCGCGCGAAAGCGCTGTTCGCCGAATGGGACGCGCTGCTCGACGGGCTGCAGGCCCCGACCAACACGCCGGTTCCGACCTATGCCCAGGTCGTCCATCAGGTCAATCTGGCGGCGGGCGAGAATGACACCCTGATCGCGGCGGCTGGCGGCATTCCGGGCGAGGTCGCCAAGGGCTGGCGGGTCAAGGCGCCGAACACATTCGACCTGGAATTCGGGTTCTCCTGCATGGGCTATGAAATCGCTGCCGGCTGGGGCTGTGCGATGGCGCAGTCCGGGCCGGGCGCGGCGGGGGGAACCCCGATCGTCATGATTGGCGACGGCACCTACATGATGATGAACTCCGACATCTATTCGGCGGTGCTGTCAGGCCACAAGATGATCGTCATCGTCTGCGACAACGGCGGCTATGCCGTCATCAGCCGGCTGCAGCAGTTCAAGGGCGTGCCTGGCTTCAACAACCTGCTCAAGGATTGCCGCATCCAGAATGCCGACAATCCGTTGCACGTCGATTTCGCTGCCCATGCCGCCGCGATGGGTGCCGCCAGTCGACATGTCGAAAGCCTCGCCGATCTGGCCGCCGCACTGAATTGGGCCAAGAACAATGACCGCACCACCTTGATTTCCATTGCTACCGATGCTTATGCGTGGGTGCCGGGCGATGCCGACTGGGATGTCGGCGTGCCCGAGGTTTCGACCCGCGAAAGCGTCAACAAGGTCCGCAAAGACCAGCTAGCAATTCGCGCAAAACAGCGCGTTGGAGTGTAAGAGATGAAAGCCAAACTGGGTATTGCCCCGATTGCATGGTGGAATGACGACCTTGCTCAACTTAGCGACGATGTGTCGCTGGAGGAATGCCTGCGGCAAGCCTCGGTTGCGGGCTTCACCGGCATGGAAACCGGGCGGCGCTTTCCGATGGATATGACGGAACTGGGGCCTATACTGGCGAAATACGGCATCTCGGTCTGCGGCGGCTGGTTTTCGGGCACCGTGCTGGACGAAAGTCTGGCGGTGAACAGGGAGCGTATCCGGGCGCAACTGGATTTCTTTGTCGCGGCCAAGGCACCGTGCATCGTTTACGGCGAGGTGGCGCGGTCGGTTCAAGGGGATCGCTCGAGACCCTTGGCGACCAAGCCAAAGCTGAGCGAGGATCAGATCAAGACCTATGCCCGCAACATGACCGAATTTGGCGAATGGTGCGCGGAACAGGGCATGCCGCTCAGCTACCACCACCACATGGCCGCCGCGATTGAAACCGAGGCGGAACTGGACCTGTTCATGAAACATTCGGGCGAAGGCATCCCGCTGCTGTTCGACGCCGGTCACATGGCCTTTGCCGGCGGCGACGTGCTGCGGGTGATCGACAAGCACCATGCGCGGATCACCCATGTCCATACCAAGGACGTGCGGATGGATGTCATCAACAAACTGGACCGCAGCAAGGAAAGCTTTCTTGATGCCGTTGTCAAAGGCGCGTTCACCGTGCCCGGCGACGGTTCGCTGGATTTCGAGGCCATCGTCAAACGCTGCGCCTCCTATGGCTATGAGGGCTGGTTCGTGGTCGAGGCCGAACAGGACCCCAAGGTCTCGCCGCCATTGGAGATGGCCAAGAAGGGGCACAAGGAACTTCTGCGGGTGATGGCGGCGGCGGGCTATGAGGTCGTGCAGTGACGGCCTTCACCGGCAACCGGATGGATGGAAAGGTCTGCGTGGTCACCGGGGCGACGCAGGGGCTGGGGGCGGCGATTGCCCGCAGACTGGCAGCGGCTGGCGCAGCGGTGATCGTCATCACCGGGCGCAATCAGGAACGCGGCGACCTGCTGGCGCGCCAGATCGCGGAAGATCACGGCATCCGGGCCCATTTTCTGGCGGCCGATTTCAGCAAGGTTGAGGACTGCCGCCACGTCATCGCCGAGACCGACCGCTTGTTCGGTCGCATCGATGTGCTGGTGAATGCCGGTGCCTCGACCGCGCGCGGCACCATTCTCGACACCTCGCCCAAGACTTTCGATGCGCTGTTCGCCACCAATGTTCGTGGTCCGTTTTTTCTGATGCAGGAGGCGATCAGGCTGATGATCCGCGACGGGGTTGAGGGGGCAATCTGCAACATCGGCTCGATCTCGGCTCTGGCCGGACAGCCGTTCATCAACCCCTATTGCGCCAGCAAGGCCGCGCTGACCACGCTGACGGCCAACACCGCCTTTTCGGTGATGGCCAACCGGATCCGGGTCAATCAGCTGAATGTCGGCTGGATGTCATCGGACAATGAACGCGCCCTGCAAGCCGCAACCGGCGGGCCGGATTGGGAGGCGGCGGCGGCGGCCAAGCTGCCGTTCGGGCGGCTTATCGATCCGGCCGAGGCGGCGCGGGCGGTGAATTTTCTGGTGTCCGACGATGCCGGGTTGATGACCGGGGCCATCGTGAACTTTGACCAGTCGGTCTGGGGGGCGGTGTCGGGAGCAATGCCGGTGCCCGAGGGGCCGATGCAGCTGTAATCACGCCTCGGTCACAATCGGAATGCGCGGCGACCCGTTTTGCTGCAACCGCGCCGCCAGCGCGACGCAGATCGCTTGCGCCAGACACATCGGCGCCGCGAGCGAACGCGAGAAGGTGTATTCGTGCTCCGGCACGGAAAACAGCACCTCGGCCGATTTGGCCAGCGGCGACAGGGTGCTGTCGGAGATCGCCACGATGGGGACGCCGCGGGCGGCGGTTTGTTCGACGATGTTCACCACTTCGGTCGCGTAAAAGCGGAACGACACGGCGAACAGCATGTCGCTTGGCCGCATCACCTTGACCATATGGGTGGCCAGGCCGCCGCTGGCATCCAGAAGAACGGTGCGCTTACCCAGCATCGTCAGAACATAGCGCAGCAACTCCACCACCGGGGTCGAGCGCAACTGGCCGATCAGAAAGATCGTGTCGGCCG
>JANMOK010000248.1:0-2299 GCA_031369165.1 Paracoccaceae bacterium | reverse complement strand
TCGCTGGTGCCGGTTGGCGGGCACAATCCGTTTGAACCGGCAACGCTGGGCTCCGCCATTCTGCACGGCCCGCACGTGTTCAACTTCGCCGACAGCTATGCCCGTTTTACCGAAGCAAAGGCCGCCCGACTGGTGCACAGCGCCCAGGACCTGGGCGAGGCCCTGGCCGACACCTTGCAACCCGACCAAGCCGCCCTGATGGCCGCCGCAGCTTGGACGGCGATCAGCGATGGGGCCGATGTCACGGACAAGGCGATTGATCTGATCCGGTCAAACCTGCCGCTGCCGCGCAAAGTCGCCAGATGAAAGCGCCAAAGTTTTGGGCGCAGGGCGGGCTGCTAGCGCTGGTTTTGGCCCCGCTTTCCTGGATCTGGCGGTTTGAAACCAGCCGCCGTTTGCGCAACGGCAGACGCGAGAAACTGGCGGTCCCGGCCATCTGCATCGGCAACCTCACCGCCGGGGGCACCGGCAAAACCCCGACGGCGATTGCGGTTATGGAATTGCTGCAATCGCGCGGCACCGTCGGAAATTTCATTTCGCGCGGTTATGGTGGCTCCAACCGAACACCATTGCAGGTTGACCCGGCGCGGCACAAAGCGGCGCAGGTTGGCGATGAGCCGTTGTTTTTGGCGGCCTTTGCGCCAACTTGGGTAGGGCGTGATCGCGCGGCCACGGCCAAGGCGGCAATCGCCGCTGGCGCACAGGCGTTGATCTTTGACGACGGCTTCCAGAACGCCAGTTTGCATTATGACCTCAGCATTCTGACCATCGACGCCGAATCGGGCTTTGGCAGCGGCCGCATCATTCCTGCTGGCCCGCTGCGAGAGCCGATTGTGCAGGGCCTGCAGCGGGCCGATCTGACTGTCAGCATTGGCGACGCCGATGCGCAGGCGAAATTCAGCGCCAATTGGCCTGAAATCGAAACGTTACGGGCGGCCCTGAACCCCCTGAAAACCGGTATGGATTGGCACGGTTTGCGGGTGCTGGCCTTTGCCGGAATCGGTCGTCCCGCCAAGTTTTTCGCCACCCTGAAATCGTTTGGCGCCGAAATCGTCGCCACCCGCGAATTCGGTGACCACGCGCCTTATACGCCGCAAATCCTGAAACGGCTGGCCGCCGATGCCCGGGCGCTGAAGGCGCAGCTGGTAACGACCGAAAAAGACGCGGCAAGGCTGCCGACGTCGTTCCTGCCCAAGGTGCTGACCTTGCCAGTACGGTTGGTTCTGTCCGACGAAAGCCGCCTGGCAGCGGCGATCGAGAGACTTTTTCATTAGCGCCGGATTGAAATTCACGCCTTCGGAAGCTGCATTCCCGGCGTTGATTCCGAAATCGCCACCTCGTCGGGCGTCATGTCGGCGGGCACGTCGGCGAACAGCGGGGTGCTGAGGTATCGTTCGCCGGTATCGGGCAACATGCACAGAATGTTCGCGCCCGCTTTTGCGCTGGCGCATACCTGCATGGCAGCGGCGAAAGTTGCGCCTGAACTGATGCCTACAAAGATACCCTCTTTCTGTGCCAGCTCTTTGCTCCATTTCATCGCATCGGCATTTGCCACCGTGATGATCTGGTCAATTCCGCCGGCTTTCACCGTGTCCTCGGTCAGTTTCGGCACAAAATCCGGGCTCCAGCCCTGCATCGGATGCGGCTTCCACGCCGGATTCGGCGCGGACGGCGAGCCATCGGCGTTACGTTCCTGCTTTTCACCAGCCGTCAACATCGGCGCGTCGGCGGGCTCGCAAACCACGATCTTGGTGTTCGGGCTTTCCTTCAACAACATCCGTTTGACACCGTTCAGCGTGCCACCGGTGCCAAAACCGGTGACCCAGTAATCCAGCCCCGTATCGGCGAAATCACGCAAAATTTCCACTGCAGTCGTTTTGGCGTGGATGTCAGGGTTGGCTTGGTTCTCAAACTGGCGGGTCAGGAACCAGCCATGTTTGGCGGCCAATTCCTCGGCCTTGCGAACCATGCCGACCGCGCGACCCGAGGCTGGCGTGATGACCACTTTCGCCCCCAGAAACCGCATCAGTTTGCGACGTTCGACGCTGAACGGCTCGGCCATGGTAACAACCAAGGGATAGCCCTTGGCGGCACATACCATCGCCAGACCGATGCCGGTGTTGCCACTGGTGGCTTCAATCACTGTCTGCCCCGGCTTTAATTCGCCCGACTTTTCGGCCGCCTCGATCACGCCCAAGGCCAGCCGGTCCTTGACCGAGCCCAAAGGGTTGAACGCTTCGATTTTGACAAACAGGTTCACCCCGGCTGGGGCTAGCCGGTTGATGCGCACAACCGGAGT
>JANMOK010000224.1:0-9751 GCA_031369165.1 Paracoccaceae bacterium | reverse complement strand
CTTTTCCCCGCTAGCTGCCTTGATTACCGGTATTCTTGGCCAAGAAGAAAGGCTTTTCGCCTCAGATTGCCCGCGCGGGACAAGCGCGAACACCGTTGATCGCCTAAGGGCTACCCACTCCGTACCAGAAAGGCAGCGCTTTCGCTGCTTCTTGACCCAAATACTCATTTCCAACGCCCGTCTCAATCGCTATAGCGGCGGGCCATGTCCAACAAAGCACCAAATCTGCCGCCCGAAATCGCCCGACGGCGCACATTTGCCATCATTTCGCATCCCGATGCCGGCAAAACCACGTTGACGGAAAAGTTTCTGCTTTACGGCGGTGCCATCCAGATGGCCGGGCAGGTGCGGGCCAAAGGCGAAGCGCGGCGCACCAGATCCGACTTTATGAAAATGGAACAGGAGCGCGGAATTTCGGTATCTGCCTCGGCAATGTCGTTTGAATTCAAAGACTTCTGGTTCAATCTTGTCGACACTCCGGGCCATTCGGATTTCTCCGAAGATACCTATCGCACCCTCACCGCGGTTGATGCCGCCATCATGGTCATCGACGGCGCGAAAGGGGTCGAAAGCCAGACGCAGAAGCTGTTCGAGGTCTGCCGCCTGCGCGACGTGCCGATCTTGACGTTCTGCAACAAGATGGACCGCGAAAGCCGCGATACCTTTGACATCATTGACGAAATTCAGGAACAACTCGCCATCGACGTGTCCCCGGCCTCGTGGCCGATCGGCACGGGGCGCGAGTTTCTGGGCTGTTACGACATGCTCAACAACCGCCTCGAATTGATGGACCGGGCCGACCGCAACAAAAAAGCCGAATCCATCCGCATCAATGGGTTAGACGACCCAAAGCTCATCGATCACATCCCAATCCATCTTCTTAACAAATTGCGCGAAGAGCTTGAAATGGCACGAGAATTGTTGCCAGCCTTCGACCATAAATCATTTCTCGAAGGCCACATGACACCGATCTGGTTTGGCTCGGCGATCAATTCTTTCGGCGTGCAGGAATTGATGGATGGCATCGGTGCATACGCCCCGCCCCCGCAACCACGGCCAACTCACTGCCGCACGGTTTCTCCAGAAGAATCAAACGTCACCGGCTTTGTCTTCAAGGTTCAGGCGAACATGGACCCGCGCCACCGCGATCGGGTCGCCTTTCTGCGCCTGTGTTCCGGTCATTTCCAGCGCGGCATGAAGCTAACGCAAGTGCGGACCGGCAAGCAGCTGGCCATCGCCAATCCGGTGCTGTTTCTCGCCGCCGACCGCGAATTGGCCGACGAAGCCTGGGCCGGTGACATTATCGGCATTCCCAACCACGGCCAGCTGCGCATCGGCGATGCGCTTACCGAGGGCGAGGCGCTGAAATTCACCGGCATCCCGTCCTTCGCCCCCGAACTGCTGCAAGCGGTCCGCGCCGCCGATCCGATGAAAGCCAAACACCTCGAAAAAGCGTTGTACCAGTTCGCCGAAGAAGGTGCCTCAAAACTGTTCAAACCGCTGATTGGCTCTGGCTGGATCGTCGGCGTCGTTGGCGCGCTGCAGTTCGATGTGCTCGCCAGCCGAATCGAGAATGAATACGGCCTGCCGGTGCGCCTTGAACCCACCCAATTCACCTCTGCGCGCTGGGTGTCGGGGTCCAAAGACGCCATCGAAGCCTTTGTAAAGGCAAACAAAGGCCACATGGCACAAGATCACGACGGCGACCCGGTCTACATGACCCGCCTGCAATGGGATATTGACCGCGTCGGGCGCGATTATCCGGACGTTCACTTGACAGCGACCAAAGAAATGCATGCCTGACGGCGTCAACGTTGTTTTCTGCCACCGCTTCTGGTAAGTTGCGTCCTGTAACGAGTGAACTTGTGTGGGGAGTGGGTCGTGGTTGTGGTTCAAGATTTTTCCTGGGTTAGGACCCGGAGCTTTTTTCGTTTAGCGGTTTATCTCTTCTTTGCTCTCCTCGCCCTGTACGTCGCCGCGCGTCATGCCACGATTGCGGTGAAGGGGCACTACTACTGGACATTGGGCGACTGGCTGATCAACTACGGTGCTGGTTTCGTGCGACGCGGCATCACCGGCTCTTTCACCTTCCTCGTCGCCGACCTAACTGGCCTGCCACTAAGTGTGGCGGCCGGAGCGATGCAAATCCTTCTTTATCTGGCTGTCGCTGCACTGGTCCTCTATTTGTTTTCAAAAATCCGGTGGACTGGTCCCGTACTGCTTCTGCTCTTCTCGCCTGTGTTTTTGCTGATGCCCTTCTATTACAAACACATGAGCATGTCGAAAGAGCTGATTGGCTTTCTCGCCCTCGGTCTGATGGCCGCGGCCGCTAAGGGGCGGATTTGGTTGTTATGGGTCGGCATTGCGGTTTTTTCCGTCGCTGGTTTCGCCCACGAGGTGAATGCATTTCTTGCCCCGGCCGCTTTAGGTCTCCTCTTGCTTTTTTTCGTCGGCGGCATTCTCACGCGGGGACAAGCCCTGACGTCGGCAACCGCAATCCTGGTTGCAGCTTTGGTCGCGCTGCTTATGGCGACTCTGTTCCAAGGTCACGGTATGTCCCAAGCCATCTGTGACCAAATCGTCAGCCACGGCGGCTCGGCCGAGCTATGCTCCAAGGGCGGACCGATCGATTGGCTTGAGAGGGACGCCGCCTTCGGTTTCGCGGAGATGTGGAAAATAACCTTCGCGGTCGGCAACTGGAAATGGTTCATTCTTGCCTACCTTCTCGCCTTGGCACCTTTCCTATTGTTCCGAGTAAGGCCTCCGCACAGCGCCCGGTTCGGCTTTTGGTTGTTCGCCGGGCTTTTTTTCGGCATCCTGACCATGACACCGCTGTTCGTCGTCGCCACCGATTGGGGTCGCTGGATCGCCATGTATGTATTCGGCTTGACGCTGTTGACAGTCACCGCGCTGCGCTTGAACTTGATCGAAGAGCGGATCGACGAGCTTGGCCCGCTGTTTTTGATCTATGGTTTGGTCTGGTCGATGCCCGAGTCCGGCTATACCCATACCAGCTGGGGAATGCTGGAATTTTCCCTTAAGGTGCTGGACAAGTTGTTTTAGATATAGCGCAATGCAACTGGGCAGCAGACTTTGGTGGCTGGATTGACAACGACGTGACCAAATGGCCCAAAACGCCTGCGATTCTCGGCATTTTTTTCGCGCTTGCTGCACTTGTCTGCGTGGTCGCAGGCATGTCTTTGTTGTTCCCCAATAGTTTTCTGCATTGGATATGGACCTATCAACCGCAAAAGCTCGCCAAAATGCTGGCGGCCAAACCATGGTCCGGCATCGGGCTGCTCGCCCTTGCCCCCATCATGGCGCTGGCTGCCAAGGGCGCCTTCCAGCGCCGCCATTGGGGATGGTTTCTGGCGATCTCGATTTTTGCCATGAACGGCGCGATCGACCTCAGCAGAATTGTCACCGGCGCCCCGCTGCAAGGTGCCATCGGGGTTCTCGCCGCAACGCTGGTCATGTACTGGCTGACGCGGCCAAAAGTGAAAACCTTGTTCCTGAACTGATATTCAGTAACCCCTAATCGACAAACGCCTTCTCAATCACAAACTGCCCTGGCCCGGAATTCGAACCCTCAACCATCCCCGCGTGCATTGCCGCCGGTCGCTCGGCGAGGCAGCAGCAACTGGTGTCAGCACCTTGTTTTATTGACGAAAAGCCGAAGTTAGCCAAACGGATGACCGCGAAACGTTACTTGCGTAAATAGCTCCAAGTCCGATAAACTGGTTTCCAGACGGTCGATCACACGTTTGAAGACTATCCTGCGTGCCTTGGGCCGTCCGTCGGATAAATTTTTCCGGCCAGTCAGGGAGGTGAATCCTCGAATGCATGACAAGACATCCTTGGTCGTTGCGCTGATAAGCTTGGTAACACTCAGTGTCGCAACCGCTGCCGATGACCCGATCGCTCAGCGGCGCCTGATCATGCGTGAAAATGGCCGGCTCGAAAACGCCGCCAACAACGTGATCCTGGGGAAGTACTTTCCCGACAAGGCGGTGGCGACAATGCAAAAGCTGCAAGTCAATCTGACCCTGTTTCCAACCTTTTTCCCCGAGGGCAGCGACCAGGGCAATACGCGGGCCGGACCGGCGATCTGGACCAATATGGATGACTTTCGCGCGCTGGCCGCAAGCCTGGTCACCAGCGCCAAGGCAGCCGAGGCCGCCGCCGCTGACGGCCAAGATGCTTTCGCAGTGGCGTGGCAGGAGGTCGTGCAGGTTTGTGCCGCCTGCCATGATAAGTATACACGGGATCTGGATTAGGACGCGGCAGGATCGTCACGGCGGAACGCGCCGGCAATCAACTCCGCCCTAATCCACAAACGCCTTCTCGATCACGAAAAGCCCCGGCTCCGAATTCGACCCCTCAACCATCCCTGCTGCCTGGCACAAGGCCTTGTGATCCTGCAGCATCGCCATCGAGCCGCAAATCATCACCCGGTCGTTGTCCGCCGTCAGCGCCGCCCCGGTGACCGAAGCAAACCGCCCGTCGCGCAACCAATCCGTCATCCGCCCCATCTGCGGGCTGGCCTCGCGCGTGGTGGTCGAAATCAGCCGCAGCTTGCCCGCCACCATCTCCGACATCATCTCATCGCCCTCAATCGCCGCCACCAATGCCCGCCCATAGTCCAACTCGGCCACGTCCCGACAGGTCTGCGTCAAAACAACCTCGTCAAACTTCTCATAGGTTTCCGGGTCACGGATGATTGAGGCAAACGGCGCAATCCCCGTCCCAGTCGCGAACATCACCAGACGCCGCCCCGCAACCAATGCATCATGCACCAAGGTTCCAACCGGCTTTGGCCGCAAAATCAACTCCTCGCCGTCGCGCAAATGCTGCAACCGTGATGTCAACGGCCCGTCCGCCACCTTGATCGAATAAAACTCCAGCTCGTCATCCCACGAAGGCGAGGCGATAGAATAGGCCCGCACCAGCGGCTTGTCGTCAACTGCCAACCCGATCATCACAAACTCACCGGATCGAAAGCGAAACCCGGCAGGGCGCTGACAGGCAAACGAAAACGTGCGGTCGGTCCAATGCTTGATCCGGCTGACCTTGAGAAACTCAAAGCCGCGCAACGCCTTTGGCCGTTCTTCCAATCCGTGCATCGCGTTTCCTCTCGCAGGCAAGCTCTATAGCGCCCCGCTGCCGCTGTGAACAGGTCTGCCCTGCAGCGGCAAGTTGACCTTTACCTTGCATTCCTCTAGACCCCGTTCACGATGTTAGAACCGCCAATCCGGGCGGTCGGGCCGCCCGAAAGATCAGCGGCCGTTTTTGCAACGCCGCGCAATCTTTGGGACATAATGACCACATTCGCCGATTTGGAGCTGGACCCGAAAGTCCTGCAAGCCGTAACCGATACCGGTTACCTGATCCCCACCCCGATCCAGGAACAGGCGATCCCGCACGCCCTGCACGGTCGCGACGTGCTCGGCATCGCTCAGACCGGCACCGGCAAGACCGCCAGTTTCGTTCTGCCGATGATCCATATGCTGTCCAAAGGCCGGGCCCGCGCCCGGATGCCGCGCTCGCTGGTACTTTGTCCCACCCGCGAACTGGCAGCGCAAGTGTCGGAAAGTTTCGAGAAATACGCCAAACACGTCAAGCTGACCATGGCGCTGTTGATCGGCGGCGTCTCGCTGAAGGATCAGGAACGCCTTATCGATCGCGGCGTCGATGTGCTGATCGCCACGCCCGGCCGCCTGCTCGACCATTTCGAGCGCGGCAGCCTGCTGTTGCAGGGCGTGCAAATCATGGTCGTGGACGAGGCCGACCGCATGCTCGACATGGGTTTCATCCCCGACATCGAACGCATCTTCAAGCTGACGCCTTTTACCCGGCAGACTCTGTTCTTCTCGGCCACCATGGCGCCCGAAATCACCCGCATCACCGAGGAATTCCTGCACAACCCGGTGCGCGTCGAAGTGGCGCGCCAAGCCACGACTTCGGCAACCATCTCGCAATTCATCTGCGAGCATAAACCGGCCCGCCGCGATACCGCCGATGCCGAGAAACGCGAAATCCTGCGCCGCCTGATCGTGGCCGAGGGTGAAAGCCTGACCAACGGCATCATCTTTTGCAACCGCAAGCGCGATGTCGACGTGGTGGCCAAATCCCTGTCCAAACACGGCCATGACGCCGCCGCCATGCACGGCGACCTCGACCAGTCGGTGCGAACCCGCATTCTCAATTCCTTCCGCGACGGCGAATTGAAACTGCTGGTCGCCTCTGACGTCGCCGCCCGCGGCCTCGACATCCCCAATGTCAGCCACATCTTCAATTTCGACGTGCCGACCCATTCCGAGGACTATGTCCACCGCATCGGCCGCACCGCCCGCGCCGGCCGACCGGGCAAGTCGATCACCCTGTGCCTGCCGTTCGAGGACAAATATCTCAAAGCCATCGAAGAGCTGGTGAAACTGGAAATCCCCCGCCTGCCGTCGCCCCTGACCGATTTCGTCGCAGGGGCAGAGCGCGCGCCGACCAGAACCAGCGAAGCCGCCGAGCGCGGACCACGCGGACGCAGTCGCGGTGGCCGCGAACGTGGACCCAAACCAGTAATGCCAGCAGTACCCGCCGTTGAAACCGAAGCGAAGCCAGCGCCAGCGCCCCGACCAACCCCGCAGCGTCCCGAAAACCGCCCCGCCCCCAAGCCGCATGCCGAACGCGGCTCGCATCGGGTGAAAAGTTTCGGCGACCACATGCCGGCGTTTTTAATGCAGGAATTGGTGTTTCCGTCTGTCGAGCCAGAAGTCACAGAACCCGCCGCCGCGCCAATCTCGGAGCCCGCCACCAAACCCAAACGCGTCCGCGCCCCGCGCAAAGCCAAAGTGGTCGCCGAAACCACGGAATAAACCCCGCTTCCCCGGACCTAATCCGGGGCCTCCTTCCCAGTCCGTCGCTTTTTCGAAGACCCCGGATCAAGTCCGGGGCAGCAGATTTCGGTTCTGCCCCTACTCCAGCCGATTGATCATCACCGTCACCACCGGCTTCTTGCCGATCAAATCCTGCGCCCCTCGCGATGCCGCCCGCAGCACCAGTGCCTCAATCGCTTCATCCGACGCCAGTTGCTTTCCCTTGGCCTCCGACAAGTCCGAATCGATGAACCGCTCCAAAGCCCCGGCCAAACCGCCCCCAACCCCTGCCGCCTCAGGCAGCCCCACACATTCGACCCAAACCCCGTCCATCGGCTTGTCCGTCTCGTCCAAAATTACCGAGACGATGACATGGCCGCGCATCGCCAGCCGCAGCCGCTCGCGCACCACCCCGTCCATCGCGCCAATCATGGCGCTACCGTCGAGATAAACCCGACCGGTATCCACATGCTCGGCCACCACCGGCACATCGCCGGTCAAATCCAGCATGGTCCCGTTGGCCGCAATCACCGAGGCAATCCCGCTTGCCACAGCAATCTCCGAATGCAGCTTCATATGCCGGTATTCGCCGTGCATCGGCACCAGAACCTGCGGCTTGATCAGGGCGTGAAACGCCTGCAAATCGGGCCGGTTGGCGTGACCAGAGACATGGAACCGGTCATCCCCCTCGATCACATCGACGCCCAGTTCGGCAAATTGGTTGTGGACAAAGGCCACGCCTTTTTCATTGCCCGGAATGGTCTTGGAGGAGAACAGGAACAAATCCCCCGGCTTCATCTCCAAATGCATGAAGCGCTCGCTGGCCAGTTGGGCCGAAGCGGCCCGCCGCTCACCTTGTGAGCCAGACGCCAGCACCATCAGCTTGTCACGCGGAATATCCGCTGAATCCTCTACATCAACAATCGGTGGGAAGTCCTTGAGAACGCCACTAGAAAACCCAGCCTTGATCATCACCTGCATCGCCCGACCGATCACCACAACGGATCGCCCGGCATCCACCCCGGCTTGGGCCAAAGTCTTTAGCCGCGCGATGTTGGAGGCAAAAGTCGTGGCTACAACCATCCCTTTCTGCCCCTTCACCAGCTCCGCAATCGGCGCTTGGATCGAGGTCTCAGACCGCCCCTCATGTGTCGAAAACACGTTGGTTGAATCGCACATCAGGGCCTTTACGCCAAAAGCCCCGATTTTGGCGAAAACCTCCTCGCTGAAAGCCTCACCCACCACCGGCGTATGATCAATCTTGAAATCCGCTGAATGCACAATTCGCCCGGCTGGCGTATCAATCACCAAAGCTGACGATTCGGGAATCGAATGCGAAATCGGCACGAAGCCTACATTGAACGGCCCCAAAGTCACAACTTGCGGCCAAGCGTCAACAACGCGCACCAAGTTTTTGTCTTGTCCGGCTTTTTCCATTTTCAGCCGAGCAATTTCCGCCGTGAAAGCCCGCGCATAAATCGGCGCTTGCAAGCGCGGATACAGCAGCCCCAACGCGCCCACATGGTCCTCATGCGCATGGGTGATGAAAATACCTTCCAGCCGATCCGCCCGCTGCGAAATCCAACTAGGGTCCGCCATGATCAAATCAACGCCGGGGGATCGTTCCATATCCGGGAATGTCACCCCGACATCGACCAGAATCCACGCCTCTTTGCCCGGCTTGCCATAGCCATAGGCGTACATGTTCATGCCAATCTCGCCCGCCCCGCCCAGTGGCAGATACAGCAGTCTCTCGCCAGCCATCAATTCTTATCCCTGTTCAAAGCATCAATCAAAACCAGCCCATGCATGGTCAAATCGGCGTCCAGATGGTCAAAAACGTCCGTGCCGGTACCAAACAACGTCGAAAGCCCGCCAGTGCCGATCACTGTCATCTTGCGCCCGCGCTCGGCCTTGATTTGCCGACATATCCCCTCGACCAGCCCGATATAACCCCAGAACACCCCCGATTGCATGCAGGCCACCGTATTGGTGCCAATCACCTTGTCCGGCTTGGTTACGTCCACATGCGGCAACGCCGCCACCGCGTCGTGCAAAGCCTTCATCGACAGGTTCACCCCAGGTGCTATCACCCCGCCGATATAGGCGCCGTCGTCGTCGACCACATCAAAGGTCGTTGCAGTACCAAAATCGACCAATATCAGGTCACCGCCATAGCGGTTGAACCCGGCCACCGTATTGACCAACCGGTCGGCCCCGACCTGTGTGCCTGCGTCGACCCGCACCGGCACCCCCAGCTTGCACTCCGGCTTGCCCACCACCAAAGGGCGGCAATTGTAATAACGGCTCGACAGCACCCGCAGGTTGAACACCACCTGCGGCACCACCGAGGATACCACCACCCGGTCAATCACCCCCGTGATGCCCTGCAGCGACATCATGCCCGACAGCCAGACAAAATACTCATCCGCCGTCCGCTGATGCTCGGTCGCCACCCGCCACTGGTCCAAAAACTGCGTCCCGTCGTGCACCGCGAAAACCGTGTTGGTATTGCCCACGTCAATGGCCAGCAGCATCAGACAGCCTCCTCAAAGGCGAAATGAACCTCGGCAGCAGGCAAGGTCACCCTGCCGGTATCCGTTACCAGCACCAGCGCACCGCTGTCATCAATCGTCTCGAATATCCCGTTGTATGTTCGCATGGGCAGTCGCGCCGAAATCTTTTCGCCCAACCGCGCCGCAGCAGCCAACCACGCCGAACGCACCGCAACAAATCCCTCGTTTTCCAACCGCGCTTCCCATTGCGCAAACGCCGGGGCCAACAGGTTAAGAAACTCCTCCGGCGCAATCGAAACGCCAAACGCCTCGCGCAAACTAACTGGTTTCAGCGCCCCCGCTTCCAAATCCGTCACATCGGGCACC
>JANMOK010000205.1:0-8530 GCA_031369165.1 Paracoccaceae bacterium | reverse complement strand
GCTGTCGATATCCAGCACGCCAACAAGCGTACTGCCTGCGTCAAACACCGGCAACACAATCTCCGATTTCGTACTGGCCGCACAGGCGATGTGGCCGTCAAAAGCCTCGACATCCGGCACGATGATCGTTGCGCGGCTCGTCGCGCAAGCCCCGCAAACCCCGCGCGAGAATGGAATGACCAAGCAGCCGTGGCCACCTTGATAGGGGCCGATCTTCAGTAATTCCGGGGCAACCACGCGATAAAACCCGACCCAATCAAACCGGTCATCGCTGTGAAACAACTCGCACGCCACGGTTGCCATGTTGGAAATCACGTCCACTTCACCCGCGGTCAGGGCGAAAATGCGGGTGATTGTTTCGGCAGTATGGTCAAGCATGCGGTGACGATACACCTTTACCGTCCAATAAAAAACCCGGGCGGTGGAACCGCCCGGGATAAGGTGGGAAGGAAAAGTTCCTTCCGGGGATAATATTGTGCTTACAGCACGTAGGCGCGTTCGCCGTGTTCGGCTAAATCCAGCCCTTCGCGCTCCACATCCGGCGTCGGACGCAGGCCGAAGATTTTGTCGATGACGAAGAACAGCGCCAGCGACACGCCGCCCGACCAGATCAGCGTGACCAGCACGGCCTTGATCTGGGTCATCACCTGGGTACCCATGTCATAGGCTCCCACCACCGCCGGGAACACGGTGTAGTCGAAGAAGCCCTGACCGCCCAGGCCGGGGTCGGCGACGATGCCAGTGCCAATCGCGCCGATTATTCCGCCGATGCAGTGCACTCCAAACACGTCAAGGCTGTCGTCATAGCCCATCTTGGATTTCACGGTGGACACGAAGAAGTAACAGGCGGGCGACGCCACCACACCCAGTACAATCGCCATCATCGGCGAGGCAAAGCCCGAGGCCGGGGTGATGGCGACCAGACCGGCAACCGCCCCGGTGACCGCACCCAGCAGCGAGGGGCGGCCATGGCGGATCTGTTCGATCAGCACCCAAGCCAGTGCCGCAGCGGCAGTGGCGACAAAGGTGTTGATAAAGGCCAGTGCTGCCAGACCGTTGGCTTCAAGGTTGGACCCGGCATTGAAACCGAACCAGCCGACCCACAGCATCGAAGCGCCGATCATCGTCATGGTCAGCGAATGCGGTGACAGGTTTTCCTTGCCAAAGCCGATGCGCTTGCCGATCACGATGCAGCCCATCAGGCCCGCGATCCCGGCGTTGATATGCACGACCGTGCCACCGGCAAAGTCCAAGGCACCCATGGCCCAGAGAAGGCCCGCATCTGCCGTGTTGTCGGGCAGGAAGTCAGGACCGGCCCAGTACCAGACCATGTGGGCGACCGGGAAATAGACCACGGTGACCCAAAGCCCCGCGAACAGCATCAGGGGCCAGAACTTCACCCGCTCGGCAAAGGCTCCGACGATCAGGGCAGGGGTTATGCAGGCAAAGGTCATCTGGAAAATGACGAAGGCATATTCCGGGATATAGACGTTGTTCGAGAACGTCGCAGCATAAGTGCCTGCAGTCACGCCCGACAGGAAGGCTTTCGAGAAGCCGCCGAAGTACGATCCGCCGCCGGTGAAGGCCATCGAATAGCCGAAGGCCACCCACAGGATGGCGACGATACAGACGATCATGAACACCTGCATCAGCACCGAAAGCATATTCTTGGACCGCACCAACCCGCCGTAAAACAGCGCCAGCGCCGGAATTGACATCAGAAGAACCAGCGCCGATGAGATCAGCATCCAGGTCGTGTCACCTTTGTCCACCATGCCGGCCATCTGCTCGACCGTTGGAGCCTTGATCGGCCCGGCGGCCACGTCTTGCGCCCAGGCAGGCAGACCGGCCAGTGACGCCAATGCCGCGACGGGCGCGGCCAGTTTGAATAAGTATTTCATTTTGTCCCTCTCTCGGATCTTTGCGAAACGCTCAAAGCGCCTCTTCGCCCGCTTCGCCGGTGCGCACGCGCACGGCTTGTTCCACGTCGAGCACGAAAATTTTGCCGTCGCCGATCTTGCCGGTTCGGGCGGTGTTGGTCAGCGTTTCAACAACTTTGGCCACATGCGCCGCCGGAACCACCATTTCCAGCTTCACTTTCGGCACAAAGTTCACAACATATTCGGCGCCTCGATAAATCTCGGTATGACCGGCCTGCCGCCCATATCCCTTGACTTCCGATACCATCAACCCCTGCACGCCAATGGCGGTCAGTGCTTCGCGCACTTCCTCAAGCTTGAAGGGTTTGATCACAGCGATGATGAGTTTCATTTTTTCTAAATCTCTGTCCCAGTTTCAGCGATGCCCTTGGTTGCAGCGGTTTGCGGCACAGCAA
The DNA here is from genome assembly GCA_031369165.1 of Paracoccaceae bacterium. GTDB lineage: Bacteria > Pseudomonadota > Alphaproteobacteria > Rhodobacterales > Rhodobacteraceae > JANMOK01. The sequence continues at coordinate 6,195 of JANMOK010000205.1, read as the reverse complement.
AAGCGAATCGGGGTGCGACATTTGGTGATTTGCGATGAAAGTGCATAAAAAATGCACTGCAATCTGAATATGTCTAATATTTATGCATATAAATTACGCCAATCGCGCTAAATCGACCACTCTACATCGGCAACGAAACGTTCTATAAGCCGCAAAAATATCGGGCATTGAGCAGTTAACCGGAAGATATGGCCAGATCAGCCAAACATCAGGCCAGCGCGGCGGCGTCTGGCCTAGTTCTGCGCATCTTCCAGCTTTTGTTTGGCTGGCTGTTCCGCCTTGTGTGGAAGCTATCCTTCCGCATCGGTCTGCTTGGTCTTCTCGGGCTGGCTGCGGTTGTCGGGTTCTATTTCACGACCCTGCCGAATGTCGAAAAGCTGCTGGACGGGCGTGCCAACGGTTCCGTCACACTGCTCGATTCATCGGGTGAAATCTTCGCGTGGCGCGGCGATCAGTTCGGCGGATTCATCCGCGCCTCCGGCGTGTCGCAGCATTTGGTCAACGCGGTTGTCGCGACCGAAGACAAACGTTTCTATCGCCACCTGGGTGTCAGCCCGCGCGGCATCATCGGCGCCATGCGCACCAACCTGCGCGAGGGCCGCGGTCCCTTGCAGGGCAGTGGCGGCTCAACCATCACGCAACAGGTCGCCAAACTTTTGTGTCTGGGCCGACCCTATGACCCAACAAAAGGCAGCGAAGCCGATTACGAAGCCGAATGCCGCGCCGGATCGGTTGTGCGCAAAATAAAGGAAATTCCCTTCGCTTTGGCGATGGAGCTGAAATACTCCAAGGAAGAAATCCTGACTATTTACTTGAACCGCGCATATCTGGGTGCGGGGGCCTATGGGTTTGAAGCCGCTGCGCAGCGCTATTTCGGCAAATCCGCGCGCGAGGTGAATATCGCCGAATCCGCGATGTTGGCAGGCTTGTTGACCGCGCCCTCCACCTATTCGCCGGTCAGCAATATCGAAGCGTCGCGCACGCGCGCCAATATCGTCGTGCGACTGATGGAAGAGCAGGGCTATATCACCCGCGCTGAGGCAGAAGCAGCAATCACCGCCCCCGCCACCCTTTCGCGAGCCGCGCAAACGCGGGCGGGCGGGTATTTCGCCGACTGGATCATGTCCTCTGGCCCTGCATTCCTGACCCGGCAAACCACCGAGGACGTGTTGATCGAAACGACGTTTGACCCACGGATTCAGAAGGCAGCCGAGGCTGCTCTGGCATTTGTGTTTGAAAACAAGGTCAAGGCCGGTTCAAAAGCCGAAGCTGCCATCATCGTCATGTCACCCGACGGCGCGGTCCGGGCCATGGTTGGCGGGCGCGAAGTCAATGGTGTCGGCACCTTCAACCGCGCAACGCAGGCGCTTCGGCAAACCGGTTCCTCGTTCAAACCCTTTGTTTATGCCGCAGCATTGGAAGCCGGTTTCACCCCAGATTTGATCCTGGAAGACGCGCCCATCACCATCAATATCCCCGGCTCCGGGCCCTGGAGTCCGGACAATTACGATCGTGAATACCAAGGCATTATGACCATGACCGAGGCACTTGCCCGCTCGATCAACACCATCGCCGTGCGCCTGTCCCAAGAAGTTGGCAGCGACCGCGTTCGCGCCGTGGCGCAAGATTTTGGCGTCGCCTCGCCCTTGGCAACCGGCCCGGCGATTGCTTTGGGTGCCTCGGAAGCGACCTTGATCGAAATGACAGGTGCCTATGCCGGTTTCCTGAACGGCGGACGAAGGACAATTCCCTATGGCCTGTTGGAACTTCGGCTGGCCGCAAACAACGAAGTGCTGATGGGGGCCGATCGCGACGAAGGGTTTCAGGTTCTCAACGCGGATTCGTCGGGGTATCTGGTTTACATGCTCAACCAAGTGGTCGAACAGGGCACCGGTGGCCGTGCGCAACTGGCGGATCGTCAGGTTGCCGGAAAAACCGGTACAACATCGGCAGGGCGCGATGCCTGGTTCATCGGCTTTACGGCGGATTATGTGACCGGGGTCTGGATGGGTTACGACGACAATTCACCATTGACCGGCGTTACCGGTGGCGGCTTGCCAGCCGAGATTTGGCACGAGGCGATGACCCGCATTGAAGAGGGGCTTCCCGTGCGCCCCTTGCCAATGCTGGTGCCGGCTTTACCCGAATTCATGCCGCCGCCCGTACTCGATCCGACGCAACCGCTCATTGCGCAGGAAGAAGTCAACGCAATCGACAAACTGCTGAATGATCTGTTCGGCGGCAACTAGCCGCAGAAGACCCGCACGATCTTGCCATCCGGACCGAATTCAACGTTGAGCCGCGTTGGGCTGAAATCCATCGTCAGCGCGTCGCCGGTGGCGAAAAACCGTGTGGTCGCGGCATCAAATGTCATTGCCGCCAACACGCCGGCGTCTTGACCGATCAAATCTTGCAGCGCTTCGGCGCCGCAGGCATTTTCAGGCGGCAATGTCCCGATGGGAATTTCGACGGGAGCTGTGCAAGCCGCCAAACCCAGGACAAAAACAATTGAAGAATAGCGCATGGCGTTCCTCCAGTAATTGTCGGTCAGTGGGCACCGACAGATAGTCCGACGGAACCATAGCCGCAATCCTTGGCGCGAATGCGTCGAATTTCCGTTACCTCTCGAAGGCGTGATCGAAAGGGCGCAGGAATGTCTTGAGGCAACGGGTTTAATGCGGAATAGAATTGCAAGGTCGGACGTTAAGTTTCGCAAGAATAATACTCAGGGAGAGTTTTGGATGAAAAAGTCTGCAAGATTATTCGCGGTTGCCGCATTGGTTGCGACCGCAGGCATTGCCTTCGCGATGGACGGTTCGGTGGGTGTCGTCAAAGAACGGCAGGACCTCATGGGATCAAACGGCGCTTCCATGAAGATCCTTGGCGATATGGTGAAAAGCGGCACAATTGACGCTGCAGCGGCCACAGCGGCTCTGACGACGCTGCAGACGAATGCGCAGCAAATCCCCGTGGTGTTCGAGACCAACGACTTGACGCCGCCGACAAAAGCCAAGCCGGAAATCTGGACCGATTTCGAAGGGTTCAAAACCAAGGCCGCTGCCCTTGAAGCCGCCGCCACGGCAGCACTGGCCGGGGCCATGGATGCGGCAGCGCTTGGGGCGGCCATGGGTGCGCTCGGTGGTTCATGCCAGGGCTGTCACGAAGCGTTCCGGCTGTAATCAGCCGCAGAACGCGTCATTGATCCTGCCGTCCGCGCCGATCACAAAATTGGCGCGGGCCGGGCTGAAATCTTCAGTCATCGGCGTGTCTGGGTGCAGAACGCGCACGTTCATCAGCGCCTTGGTTGCCACCAAATCAATCTCTTGCATGCCGATGAAATTATCGATCTCGGATTCGATGCAAGTGCCCGTCGCCGGGCCGTTCATCGGAAAAATTACACAGCCCGACAGGGTTGCAGCGGTGGCGCAGATCAGCAAATTTCTCATGTCAAAGTCCTTCTGACGGCATCTTTCCAGCCCGCATACCCTATGTCGCGGGTTTTTGCATCCTGTTTGGGCTCAAACCGGCGGTCCAGTGCCCAAGTTCGGGCGAATTCGTCCTGTCCGGGACAAATACCCGATTGCATCCCCGCAAGCCACGCCGCTCCCAACGCGGTGGTTTCCGTCACTTTGGGCCGATCCACCGGGGCACCCAATTGATCGGCAAGATTTTGCATCGCCCAATCGCTGGCTGTCATGCCACCATCGACGCGCAAAACCGTGTCGCCCGCGCCCGACCAATCGCCCTGCATCGCTTCGAGCAGGTCGCGGGTTTGATAGGCGACGCTCTCCAGCGCCGCTTTGGCCAATTCGGCGGGACCGGAATTGCGGGTCAGCCCGTAAATCGCGCCGCGACATTCGGCGTCCCAGTAGGGCGCACCCAAGCCGGTGAAAGCGGGCACCAGGTATATGTGCTGACTTGGGTCTGCCTGTTCCGCCAACCCTTGCGTTTCCGACGCCGCCTGGATGATTTTCAACCCGTCGCGCAGCCATTGCACCACCGCACCGGCAATGAAAATGGAGCCCTCGAGCGCATAAGTCGCCTTGCCATTCAGTTGATAGGCGATAGTGGTGAGCAGGCGATTTTTCGACACCACCGCATCGGCCCCGGTATTAAGCAAGGCAAAGCACCCGGTGCCGTAAGTCGATTTCATCATTCCAGGCTGGAAACACGCCTGACCAACCGTCGCCGCCTGTTGATCCCCGGCCACGCCGCGGATTGGGATGGCCCGACCAAACAGGTCAGGCCGTGATTCACCAAAATCGGCTGCCGAATCGCGCACTTCGGGCAACATCGCGGCGGGGATATTGAGCAGCTTCAACAAATCCGCGTCCCAACGCCCTTCGCGGATGTTATAGAGCAAGGTGCGCGAGGCGTTGGTGGCATCGGTGGCGTGGACCTTGCCGCCGGTCAGGCGCCAGATCAGAAAGCTGTCAATCGTGCCAAACAGCAAATCGCCGTTTTGCGCCTTTTGCCGTGCTCCGGGGGCATTATCGAGCAGCCAAGCCAATTTGGTTCCGGAAAAATACGGGTCAAGCAGCAAGCCGGTTTTGGCGGTGACCATCGGCTCTATGCCGTCAGACTTGAGTTTTTGACACAGGTCAGTAGTGCGCCGATCTTGCCAGACGATGGCGTTGTGGATGGGCTTGCCGCTGGCTTTGTCCCAGACCACCACTGTCTCGCGTTGGTTGGTGATGCCGATGGCGGCGATGTCAGGAACACCTATGCTTGCCTTTTCCATTGCCGCCTTACAAACTGCAACCGTGCTGGCCCAAATCGCTTCCGGGTCGTGTTCGACCCAGCCCGATTGCGGGAATATCTGCGGAAATTCCTGCTGACCGGTCGCTTGTGGCCGCAGGTCTTGGCTAAAAACGATAGCCCGACTTGATGTGGTGCCTTGGTCGATAGCTAGGATGTGCGTCATGTCCGGCTCCGCGATTTTCGGCCAAAGCTAATGCGCCGCCGCCCAATTCTTACCTGTCCCCGCCTCCACCACCAGCGGCACGGCGAGTTTGACGGCGGGCAGGCTGGCTTGCTCCATTATGTGTTTCACTACAACAATCGTGTCGTCCGCCGCACTTTCGGTCACTTCAAACAACAACTCGTCGTGCACCTGCAACAACATCCGCGCGGGCAAACGTTTGGCGGCCAAAGCATCGGGCACCCGGATCATCGCGCGGCGGATAATGTCTGCCGCCGTGCCTTGAATGGGCGCGTTAATCGCGGCACGGCGGGCAAAACCGGCTTGCGGCCCCTTGGCGTTGATTTCCGGGGTGTGGATTTTCCGCCCAAACAAAGTGCTGACAAACCCGACTTCGCGCGCCCCGGCAATTGTGGAATCCATATATTCCCGGATGCCGGGGAATTTCTCGAAGTAGCGGTCGATAAAGGCCTGGGCGTCGGCGCGGGGACTGCGCAGGTTGTTGGACAGGCCAAAGGCCGAAATGCCGTAGATAACCCCGAAATTGATCGCTTTGGCCTGGCGGCGCACCGAGGGTTCCATGCCTTCGATCGGCACGTTGAACATTTCGGATGCAGTCATCGCGTGGATGTCCAGCCCGTCATAAAACGCCTGTTTCAGCGCCGGAATATCTGCGATATGCGCCAATATCCGCAGCTCGATCTGGCTATAATCAAGGCTGACCAGCACATTGCCCTTATCGGCGATGAACGCCTCGCGAATCCGCCTCCCATCTTCGGTGCGAACAGGGATATTCTGCAAGTTCGGGTCGGTCGAAGCCAGCCGCCCGGTCACGGCCCCGGCGATGGAATAGGAGGTGTGCACCCGGCCGGTATCGGCGTTGATGTAGGTGGGCAAAGCATCCGTATAGTTCGATTTCAGCTTGGCCATTTGCCGCCAATCCAGCACCGCGCCGGGCAGCAAATGCCCCTCGGCGGCCAGCACTTCCAACACGTCGGCACCAGTGCCATAGGCTCCGTTCTTGCCCAATTCACCGCCCGGCAGTTTCATCTGGTCAAACAGGATTTCGCCGAGCTGTTTGGGCGAACCGACGTTGAATTTGGTGCCGGCCAGTTTCTGGATTTCATCCTCTAGCCCGGCCATCTTCTGGGCGAAAGTATTAGACATCCGGCTGAGATGATCGCGGTCGACCTTGATGCCGTGGCGCTCCATTTGCGCCAGAACTGGCACCAGCGGGCGCTCCATCGTTTCGTAAACCGTTGTCACCTGCTCAC
>JANMOK010000204.1:0-2666 GCA_031369165.1 Paracoccaceae bacterium | reverse complement strand
TTCACGCTGGAGCGTTTCACCACCGGGCGGCTGATCGACGAAGCCGCCGCCGCCGCCGTCGCGCATTGAGGAGATTGCCATGCTTTTGATCCATTGCCCGGTCTGCGACCAGAACCTGCCCGAACTGGAATTCGCCTATGCCGGCGAGGCGCATATCGCCCGCCCTGCCGACCCTTCGGCGATGAGTGACGAGGAATGGCGGGATTTCCTGTTCATCCGTTCGAACCCGCGCGGGCTGCATGCCGAACGCTGGCGCCATATCCATGGCTGCGGGCGCTTTTTCAATGCCGTGCGCGACACGGTCAGCGACAAGTTCAAGCTGACCTACAAGGCTGGCGAGCCGCGCCCCGATCTTGCCAACCTCGCGCTGGAGGCAAAATGAGCGATCTTCGCATCTTGGGTCGTGGCCGGGTGGACCATGCCCGTCCCATCCGCTTCACGTTTGACGGCAAATCCTATGAAGGGCGCCTGGGCGATACCGTAGCCTCTTCGCTTTTGGCCAATGCGGTGCATCTGGTCGGGCGGTCGTTCAAATACCACCGCCCGCGCGGCATCGTATCCGCCGGATCGGAGGAACCGAATGCCTTGCTGGGCACCAGCCGGGGGCCAGGGCGGTTCGAGCCGAACACCCGTGCGACCATCCAGGAAATCTGGCCGGGGCTGGTGACGGAAAGTCAGAACAGGTGGCCAAGCCTCAGCTTCGATGTGGGCGCGATCAACGACCGGCTTTACATGCTGTTTTCCGCCGGATTCTATTACAAGACCTTCATGTGGCCGCGCAGCTTCTGGGACAAGGTCTATGAGCCTTTCATCCGCGCCGCTGCCGGGCTTGGCAAATCACCGACCGCGCCGGACCCCGATCATTATGCCTCGCGCTATCTGCATTGCGATGTGCTGATCGTTGGGGCCGGGCCTGCAGGACTTGCGGCCGCGCTGACGGCAGGGCGCTCCGGGGCCAGCGTTGTCGTCGTGGACGAACAGGCGGAATTGGGCGGCGCGCTGCTGTCGGAGCCGTCGGTTGAAATCGACGGCGCTGCGGCCTGGGACTGGCTGACCGCCTCTTTGGCGGAATTGAAGGCACTGATGAATGTGCGGCTGATGAGCCGGACGACGGCCATTGGTTATTACCATCAGAACATGGTTGGCCTGTGTCAGAAACTGACCGACCATCTGGAATCCCCGCCCGTCGGCGCGCCGCGCGAACGGTTGTGGCGAGTGCGAGCCGGGCAAGTGGTGTTGGCGCAGGGGGCGATCGAAAAGCCGCTGGTCTTTGACGGCAATGACCGGCCGGGCGTGATGCTGGCGGGGGCGGCGCAGACCTATCTGGACCGTTTCGGTGTCAAGGTCGGCCATCGCGCCGTGATCGTCACCTCGCACGACAGCGCCTGGCACACCGCGTTTGATCTGGCGGAAGCCGGGGTAAAGGTGGCGGCCATCGCCGATACCCGCACGGATATTTCCGCCGCGCTGCTGCAAAGGGCGACCGGCCTGGGGATTGAAGCGCTGGTTGGTCATACCGTTACTGCGACCTCTGGTCGTCTGCGGATCGCCTCGGTCCGGGTCAATGCGGTGAAGGATGGCCAGGTTGGCCCGGGGCGCATGATCGGCTGCGACACGCTGTTGATGTGCGGCGGCTGGACGCCGTCACTGCACCTCTTCTCCCATACCAGGGGCACTTTGGATTGGGATGCCGCAACCGGCACGTTTCTGCCCGCGCGCAAGACCGAGGACTGCCAGATTGCCGGGGCCGGGCGCGGACTTTGGGGGGTTGCGGCGGCGCTGGAGGATGGTGCCAAGGCCGGGGCGCTGGCCGCAACGGCCATCGGACGCCCAGCCACTGCAGCGACCTTCCGTGTGAGCCGCGACCGCGCCGGCAGCGGCGTGACGCAAAAGGAATTGCCGACCGACCGCAACCCCGGCAAGGCACGGGCCTTCATCGACTTTCAGAACGACGTGACCGCCAAGGATATAAGGCTGGCGGTGCGCGAAGGCATGCGGTCAATCGAGCATGTCAAACGCTACACCACCAATGGCATGGCGACCGATCAGGGCAAGATGTCGAACATCAACGGGCTGATGATCGCCGCTGATGCGCTGGGGCGCGACGTGCCGCAGGTCGGGCTGACCACCTTTCGGCCGCCCTATACGCCGACCAGCTTTGGTGCGCTGGCAGGTTATCACAAGGGCAGCCATTTCGAGGTGACCCGCAAGACCCCGATGGACGGCTGGGCCGCCGAACACGGGGCCGCGTTCGAGCCGGTCGCCCTGTGGCGCAGGGCGTGGTATTTCCCGCAACCGGGCGAGGATATGCATGCCGCTGTGAACCGCGAGTGCCGCGCCACCCGCGCCTCACTGGGAATCTTCGACGCCTCGACGCTGGGCAAGATCGAGGTTGCCGGACCAGATGCCGTGACCTTCATGGAACGGATGTATACCAACCCCTGGGCGAAACTTGCCCCCGGCAAGTGCCGCTATGGCCTGTTGCTGGGCGAGGATGGCTTTATCCGCGACGATGGCGTCATCGGGCGGCTGGCACCGGATCTGTTTCATGTCACCACCACCACCGGCGGGGCGGCGCGGGTACTGAACATGATGGAGGATTATCTGCAGACCGAATGGCCCGACCTGAAGGTCTGGCTGACCTCGACCACCGAACAATGGGCGGT
>JANMOK010000189.1:0-18916 GCA_031369165.1 Paracoccaceae bacterium | reverse complement strand
GGCATCGGCAGTATCATCATCACGATCACCGCCATCAAGGCGAGCGCGAGAGCAACAGTTGGTTGGTTCAATATATCGACAGCTCTGAACATCTCGGCTAATTCGCAACCAACAATGAACCACGGCTAAGAGTCAGAATTCCTCCTGCAGGGAATTCCGCGGCGGTGAACGTCGAATTCTCAAAGAGACTGCCGGTTGAATTGAGATTTGGCACCAGCGGGGCAAATTCCGGCTGCACGACAACTTTCTCGGGATATTCGAGAGTGGCTTCATATGCGGCCACCCGGGTCACTTCTTCTTCGCTGTTCTGCGAGTCTAAGTTCCTAAAAATGCGCGAAAATCTATCAGAATACCCAGAAGAAAATTCAGGCGTCCTAGAATGATACGCGCCCGCTGCTTCCGTCCAGGAACCGAGTTCGTAGTAAAGTTCCTGCATGAACTGTGCGGCGTAAAGGGCGTTGTGCTGCGGGTCGAACATATCCTCAATCGAAGCGAATGCAGCTCCGTGCCACCTGTAGTTTATCTGAAAGCAACCGATGTCAAAACTGCGTGCGCCTCGGTCAAAATTCTGCGTCGCAAAATCAAGCGCCTCGGTCATGTTGGCGAACCAAGCGCCTTTGCCTTCCATGTTGACCGTCCAGGGCCAAGGTTGAAGTCGACCGCCGGAATTTCGACCGGTTTCTGTCCTTGTCAAAGCGCGCAAAATGTCGACTGGAACACCGACGCGTGAAGCTGCAAATTGGCTTGCCTCTTCGCAAATAGCTGAATCATCACTTTCGGTCTGCAATCCCCAGCTCGGAATTGCAAAGCCCACAAGGCATATCAATATTGTGGAATGAAATAATCGAAAACAAGGCGAAGTGGGGCGTCTAAAAATCATTTCTTGCCATTCTGACAATATGGTTTTCTCGGTTCAATCGAACCGCCAATGCAAGATTTTAAGAGAATTTGGTTACGATTCGGTAAGCGGGCCGAGCAACAATCGGATTTATTCACCAAAAAAGAGCGCCGCTGCCCTGTGTTGGTTGCCAATCAACAAGAAGTGACTGGCGCAACCCTGGATTCAGGTCTCGCATGCCCACTAATTTGTATGAAAGTAATTGCTTGCACGCGATTATTGTGAGAAGGTCGCTCTGTCGCTGGGGGGCGTTTCCAAGAGACAACTGAGTCGGCTGATATTGACCTGTTTCGGTCTTGCCGCGGTTGTTTTCGCGTTAGTGAAAAAGGCTCCCTGGGTTTGTTGGTTGCGATTGTGTGCGTTGGGGGCTTAAATGTATCATTTCGGGGATTACGGCGGGGGTTCAGCCTCGTCCGTAAATGCGGCTTCAAATAGGTTGGGGTCCGGTGGGATCTATCGTTCGGTGCTAAAACGGTTGGTCGATGTCACCTTGGTGGCATTGGCGTCGCCGATTGTTTTCACGACTATCGCGATTTTGGCCTTGGTCGTTCGCCGAGACGGCGGTTCTGCATTTTATGGACAAAAACGCGTTGGACGCGACGGTGAAATTTTTACTTGCTGGAAATTGCGGACGATGGTCGTGGACGCGGAATCCAAACTCGCGGCGTATCTAGAACAAAACGCTGAAGCGCGGGTTGAGTGGGAGCAAACTCAGAAATTGAAAAACGATCCGCGAATTACGCCGTTCGGCAGGATCGCGCGCAAGACCTCGCTCGATGAATTGCCTCAGCTGTGGAATATCTTGGTCGGCGAAATGAGCCTTGTCGGGCCACGGCCGATGATGCCTTCGCAGCAGTCGATGTACCATGGAACCGCCTATTACGACATGGCACCGGGCCTCACTGGCTTCTGGCAAGTGAGTGAAAGAAATGAATCTACTTTTGCATCCAGGGTCGGCTTCGACAATCGGTATGCGCGTGAACTGACATTTCTCACGGACGTAAAGATTTTGTTGCGAACCGTCAGGGTCGTTTTGCGTGGAACGGGTTATTAATCTTGCCTTGGTTTGGCTCCGGCAGGTTTCTGAATTCATTCCGAAAGCAAACTGTAGCCACAATTTAGGGATAGTTGCGGCTGGGTAAATTATCGAATGTTCGGTAGTTTAATGACCGAAACTGGAACAAGCGCCTTGTCAGATTCTATTGCCATTGCCAAAACCAAATTGGATTCTGAAACCAACAAGAATGGCTTGGCCGCTGTACTGATTGCGCTCACTTTATTCGCCGTTGCGGGTTTTGGCTGGGGCGGCCTTCAATCACTTCCGATTGCGTGGTCAAAAGGCGAATACAGCCACGGCTATCTCATACCGCTGATCGCCTTGTATTTATTCTTCCGCCGCTTGGAAACCGTTGAAATTCCGGCCAAAATAGAAAAGCGTTGGGTCGGACTAGCGCTCGGCACATTGTCTTTGGCCCTAATTCTGCTCGGAAACCTCACGCAAATACCCGATTTGGCTACTTATGGACTGATCGGTTTCATCTTTTCACTGTTGGTCGTTGGCTTGGGCTTTGGCCGAGCCTTGGTATTATGGGTTCCAGTAGCATATTTGATTTTCATGCTGCCATTGCCAAATTTTGTCTATCTCAGGCTGTCGATTGCGCTCCAGCTCATTTCTTCAGAAATTGGCGTCTGGTTTATTCAACTATTCCAGATCCCGGTGTATTTGGAAGGAAATGTTATTGACCTAGGCGTCTACCAGCTTCAGGTGGCCGAGGCTTGCAGCGGCCTTCGCTATTTGTTCCCGCTGGCGAGTTTTTGCTTCCTTTTTGCGGCCGTTTACAAAGGACCAAACTGGCAAAAGCTGGTTATCTTTTTGTCGGCCGTACCAATAACGGTGCTTATGAACAGCCTTAGGATTGGGACTGTTGGAGTATTGGTTGACCGTTTCGGAATCGAACAAGCCGAGGGCTTCCTGCACCTGTTCGAAGGTTGGGTCATATTTGCGTCATGCATCGCGCTCATATTTCTAGAAGTCTACCTATTACAAAAACTTTCTCCGAATCCCCTCAGAATTGCCGATTCATTGGATATAGGGCCGGTTTCGATTGGGCGGCAGTTCCAGGCGCTTTTGACGGCGAAATCAAACAAGTATTTGGTCATTTTGACCGCTGCCACGCTGGCGACAACTAGTTTCTGGATGCTCTACCCAGAAAAGCAGTTTGCGCGTGTCCAACGAGATAGTTTTGCCCAGTTTCCACTTGAGCTTGGAACGTGGGACGGGACAACCGAAAATTTGACCCAGGAAATCGAGACGGTCTTAGGGGCAGACGACTATTTTCTGGCCGAATATGGAAACCAGGAAAATGGCGACACTGTTGGCGTCTTTATGGCTTTTTACTACAAACTTACCGGCGGCAGCGGCATTCATTCTCCAGAAGTGTGCCTGCCCGTCGGCGGCTGGGAAGTTTCGAACTGGACCGATAAACTCGTGGCTGCCGATGTAACTTCAAATATGCCAGCAATTCATGTCAACCGAGCAATCATCCAACGTGGGCTATCACGCCAACTGGTGTATTATTGGTTTGACCAGCATGGTAGAACCATAACTTCGTCATATGCATCGAAAATGTATACGATCATGGATTCAGTAAAGTTTGGCCGAACCGACGCCGGCATCGTCAGACTTGTCACACCTATTGCAGAAAATGAATCCGAAAAGGTTGCAGATGCCCGCTTGCGTGCCTTTATGGGCGTAATCAGGCCAGTCTTGCCAGACTTCATCCCAAATTGACAAATTTCACAAAAATTGAACGCTTCGCCATCGATTGGACTTCCGAATGAAACTTGCCCTTGGTCGGCTGACATTGTTGTTCGCGGCACTTCTCGTACTTCAATTGTCTGCCTGTGATACAGCAGAAGAGCGTGCGGAGGCGCATTATCAAAGTGGCCTGAAGTATGTGGCGGCCGGCGAAATTGACAAGGCGCTTGTGGAATTTCGCAATGTCTTCAAGCTCGATGGCGAACATATTCAAGCTCGATTGGCCTTCGCCGGTTTGTTGGTGGATCGCCAGGACTATGATCAGGCAACAGGACAATATCTCCGCGTACTGGAACAAGAGCCATCTAACCGCATCGCCCGAATTGCGACGGCAAAGTTAATGTTGCAATTTCAAGACTTTGCAGAAGCGGAAAAAAATGCAGCTGCCGTTTTGGCGATTGATCCTTCGGATATCGACGCTTTGGCCGTCCGAAGTACCGCATATATGCGGCTAGGCCGCCAGATTGAAGCGATTGTCATAGCGCGCGGTATTCTTGTTAGCCAACCCAACAACATGGCCGCTTTGTTGGTCCTCATTGCGGATGACGTGAACGGTGGTACGCTAGAGCAAGCACTTGATAGATCAGAACTAACCATTTCCTACCATCCAACTGAAATTGCCGGATATCTTGCAAAACTGGCCGTTCTGGAAAAACTAGGCAAGAATTCCGAAATTACCGAGGTTCTGGCCAAGATGGCCGAAGTTTTCCCAAGCAATAAGGAAATCTTGGCGACTCAAATTGGCTGGATGCTGGAAATCGGCGATACAGATTCTGCAATTGCCGTCCTGCGCGACGTTTCAGCGAATGACACAGAAAACGTCGAAGCGGCTCTCGATCTGGTTGGACTGTTGGAGCGCGAAAAAGGGATCGACGCAGCCTTTGCCGAACTTGAGAGCTCGGCAAAACGTTCGCTGACTAATCGAAACGAATTCGAACGCGCTTTGGCTTCGATGCTGTATCGACGGGGCGATGAAGAACGAGCTGTCACCATGGTAAAGTCGCTTTTGGAGGCACCAAAAGATGACGCAGACAAAAATGAAAGTGCCGTGTTGCTGGCGTTCATACTCTACGATCAAGGCTCCAGTTCTGATGCCCTTGCCCTTGTAGAGACCGTTATTGGCAGCGACGAAAGCAACGTCGACGCTTTGAAGATTCGAAGTCAAATAAGTATCGACAATGACAAGTATGACGAAGCAATCGCAGACCTAAGAACCGCTCATGACGCCGACCCTGCCGACCCTGCGGTGCTCGTTTTGCAGGCAACTGCGTATAAACTGAACGGAAGCCCGGAACTTTCGCGCGAAAGACTGGCCTCGGCAGTGACGCTTTCGCGGGCGCAACCCAACATCGCCATAGAATATTCCAGGGCGATGGTTGAGGATGGAAAAATTGAAATTGCCGAAAGTGTCTTGACGGAGTCCACGCATCGATTTCCAAAAAATCGCGATGTGCTTGTCGAACTGGCAAACGTGCAAATAATCCTGCGGGATTGGACAAACGCCCAAGCTTCAGCCGAGAAAATTCGCGGCCTGAGCGCAAATGAAGTGGATTCCGAGGCAGACCGTATCAGCGTCGCCGTACTGCAAGGGCAGAATAAGATCGAAGAATCAATTGGCATGCTCAAGTCTATGCTCGTATCGGGTGAAAATGGGCAAAAAGAATCTGCGATGCTTGATATCGTGCGCACCCATTTGGAAACTGGCCAATCAGCGATCGCCGAAAATTTCCTGCGCGATTTCTTGAAAAGTTCGCCGAAAGATTATACCGGAAATCTCCTTTTGGCGGGACTGATGGCGGTGACAAATCGTGCCGAGGATGCAGAATCGCTTTACAATCAAGTCATAGCCGACAATCCGCAAAAATCTGGCGGGTATATTATGCTGGCCCGATTGTTGTCAGGTCAGAACAGGCTTGACCACAGCAAGGCTGTTCTTGATGCCGGACTCGCGCATTCCGAAGACAAGGATCGCCTGCTGTTCATGAATGCCGGGTTCCTGGAGCAAATGGGCGACTTTGACGGCGCCATTGCAATCTACTCGCAATTATTCGAACAGGCACCAAATTCGGACTTATTGGCCAACAACTTGGCAAGTCTGCTATCGGAACACCGGACTGACAAGGAAAGCCTCGACAAGGCCTTCGCCGTCTCTAAACGCCTTCGCGATTCAGACTTTCCACCATACCAAGACACCTATGGCTGGGTGCTATATCTAAACGGTGACTTTGATCGTGCGCTGGCTGTCTTTGCCAAGGCTGAAGCCGAACTGGGCACGAATCCAATTTTCATGTACCATCAGGGGATGGCGTTTTCGCGCGTTGGGCAAAAAGAACAAGCCATCGCCTTGCTCAAACGCGCGATAGAAATTTCCGAGCAATCCACCATTGATCTTCCGCAGATGGAAGAAGCAAAAAAAGCACTTGCCGTACTGGAGCAATCAAACACAAATTAACTGCATTCGCTCGCCCCAAGATTCATTGCAGGAATTCGAAATTCTTGCTCAAGCCGACGAAGATCGCCTTAGAATCTGCGCCAGGGTTGCTGCCAACTCTTTCATAGCGCAGGCCGATGTTTGCACTCGTGTCATCAGTCAGCTGTCGCCGGTAGGTAGGGGTCAAGGACAGACTTCTTTCGCCGCTCCCGAATGGACCGCCAATGTCCCCTGCCGCGGCCATATCCAAAGACACTGAAAGGCTGGAAACGGAATTTATCGTGCGCGAATAATCGATGCCCAATGAAACTCTCTGCCGCAGTTCGCCACCATCAGATGGCTCGACCCCGAATTTCACGGCAGCGCCAAATGACCCATCCGCAAGGGCAACATCAAGTTTGGCACCACCGTTCAGCGAGTAGGTTGTCGCTGTTCCGGTACCTTCGTCGACATCCGTCTTCGAAATGCCAAGGTCAACGCCCAGGATTGTGGTGCTGTTGACGTCGTATTTCACATTTCCCGAAAGGCTGGTGGTGGTGCTGAATACCGGAGCCACCGCTTCGTTCCTGAACCAACTGCCAGACAAGGCAAGCCCGCCGGTCAGATCGTCGGCAATTTGATGATTCCAGCCAAGCCGCAAAGTCTGCCGGTCCGACGCTATCAGGTCGGGATCATTGCCATCGAATGAAACAAAGGAAGCCCTCGCCGTAACGCGCACGGTGTCGCGTGCGGTCACATCGGTGGAATAGCTGGCATTTAGTGCATAAGTAATCTGCCGGGCATCTGTTAGCAGAACCGTCACCTCGCCTGGATCGACAATTCCGTCGTCATTCACGTCATCAATGATAAAGGTCGAGCCGTTGCCAGCCGGTGAAATTTGATACGATGCGCCAATGCTAAAGTTGCGGCTCGACGTGCTGTCGGAAAACGATGCCGAAAGGCTCGGATATCCAAACTCTCGATTGACTGAGCCATCGGGATTACGGGCGATGAACAGGAAAGTAGAACCGTTCAGCGCGAAACTTGAAACCGGAGTTTCCGATAATAGGTTCAATCCAATCGACGTCGAAGACGTCAAGGTCGCACCCTGCGACACCGCGTCCAAGGCCGCATTATCCGTATAGTCCAGCGACTCTGAAACAAAGCCGCTGAGACTGAAACCTTGTGCACTCGCTGGGTTCGTTATTATGAATCCTAAAAACAGCGCAGTCGTAAAACATTGCGCTGTTTTTTTTGCCTGTATGGGCTTCATGCCCACCCCCTTTTTATTCGAACAGACGACGCTCCGGAACGATAATGACGTCACCATCGTTCAATTTCACAACGCCACCTGCAACGCCTCCATTAACAAAGCTGTCATAGTTAAAGGCACGAACATATTCTGTGCCGGTTTTTGGATCCGTAGACCGTATTTGTATTCTCTTGGATGCCGCAAATTTGCCAAGTCCGCCCGATATCGACAAAACTTGCAACATTGTTGTTCCGGGGGCAACTTCAAATGCGCCAGGATTATTCACTTCACCCAAAATATAGACACTCAATGTTCGAGGTGAGGCAGCAATAACACTAACCGGCGCAACTGCGGCCAAGGCCACCGTCACATTTGGGGCAATTGAAAAGTTTGATGCCAAGCCCGCAGTGATGGCCGCTTTCAAAGCTTCGGTTGACTGTCCTGCAGCCTGAACGTCGCCCACCATCGGAATCGAAATTCGTCCATCTGGTCGAACCAGAACCTGGCGATTCAAATTCGCGTCTTCTAAAACCGAAATTTCTAACGTGTCGCCGGGTCTAATTTGGTACACCGACTGCGCATTGCTAACGTCAGCAATAATAAACGCCAAAATGGCCAAGACAATCTTACGCATAGCACAACTCCCACCTTTTTAGATTCTCAAACCGTATTATGCCAGTTTTTCAATTTGTTAGGAAGCGATAATAGAGTTCCATCCGAATTGGACCAGCCATTCGCTGTCGAACTCTCGGAAAATCATCAGCGAAATTTGTGCCACACTAAAGGCGCCAACCAAAGCTGGACGAAGATTCGTCAACTCATTAGGCTGAATTTTCGGGTGAGCCGATCGGGAAGTCACTATGGAATTGCACAAGACTGCACTTGACGGGGTGATTGTTATTACGCCCAGGCGCTTTGCTGACGAGCGCGGCTTTTTTTCTGAAACGTGGAACAAAAAGGAGTTTCAGGATGCGGGAATTGACGGTCATTTTGTGCAGGATAACCATTCATTTTCTCGCCACATTGGCACAATTCGTGGGCTCCACTATCAAAGTCCTCCGCGTGCACAAAGCAAACTTGTGCGTGTTACCAAAGGCAGTATCGTTGACGTCGCAGTCGACGTTCGGCGCGGCTCACCTTCTTACGGCGCTTGGATTTCAGAAATTATTTCAGCCGAGAATGGAAGGCAACTTCTTGTTCCAAAAGGCTTTCTGCACGGATTTGCTACTCTGGAACCCGATTGTGAAGTGATCTACAAGGTCACCGACTATTACGCGAAAGAATGTGACGGGTCAGTCCGCTTTGATGATCCGGATTTGAATATCGATTGGCAATTGGGCGTAAACCAACCAATACTTTCTGCTAAAGACGCATGCGCCGGCCTATTTGCTGATTTCCAGTCACCATTTGTTTTTGAGCGCCAATAATGAAATTTCTGGTCACCGGCGGTGCCGGCTTCATAGGATCGGCGGTTGTGCGTTTGGCGATCCGCCAAGGGCATTCGGTCGTCAACCTTGACGCGCTGACCTATGCCGCAAACCTTGCGAACGTCGCGCCAGTTACCAACAGTCCGGGCTATGTTTTTGAGCAAGGCGATATCAGAGATCGTGCGCTCCTTGACCGGGTATTTTCGCAACACCAACCCGACGCGGTTTTACATCTTGCCGCCGAATCGCACGTAGACAGGTCCATCGACGGGCCAGCGGCCTTTATCGACACCAATATCAACGGAACCTACACATTGCTCGAATCGGCCCGCGCGTTTTGGAACGGGCTCGCCGACAATTCCAGATTCCGATTCCACCACGTTTCGACCGATGAGGTTTTTGGCTCGTTGGGCGCTACCGGCAAGTTTACCGAAACCACACCTTATGCACCCAATTCGCCTTACTCTTCTTCAAAGGCCGCCTCGGATCATCTGGTTCGTGCTTGGGGCGAGACCTATGACTTGCCCGTTATCGTTACCAATTGTTCCAACAATTATGGACCGTACCATTTCCCGGAAAAACTTGTCCCGGTGGTTATTTTGAACGCTCTCGCAAGAAAACGCATTCCAGTTTACGGCACTGGCGAAAATGTGCGCGACTGGCTATTTGTCGAAGATCACGCTGACGCATTGTTAAAAGTCGTTCAAACTGGCCAAATCGGCCGGACCTATAATATCGGCGGCGAAAACGAAGCGCGAAATATCGATCTGGTACATATGATTTGCGCGATTCTTGATGATTTGCGACCTAGCATCAGACCCTGCGCGGAACTGATTTCGTTTGTGGCGGACCGACCCGGCCACGACCGTCGCTATGCCATTGACCCAGCTCGGATCCGCGACGAACTCGGTTGGCGTCCGTCTGTGACGTTGGAACAGGGGCTGCGAAAAACGGTTGTTTGGTATCTTGAAAATGAGGAATGGTGGCGGCCATTGCTCAATCGCGCAGGCGTTGGCCAGCGACTGGGAACAAATCCGTGAAAATATTGATGTTCGGCCGAACTGGCCAAGTTGCAATCGAAATACTTCGACAGGCGGGCCAACATCACATTACTGCCGTCGGTCGAGATCAATCCAATCTCGCCGATCCAGAAAATTGCGCCCGACTCATTGCCAAAAGCGATGCCGACCTCGTTCTCAACGCCGCCGCATACACGGCTGTGGATCGTGCAGAAACCGAGCCGGAACAGGCCTTTCTTGTCAATTCAGCGGCACCAATCGCGATGGCCAAAGCCGCACAAATACGCGGACTTCCCTTCATTCACATATCGACGGACTATGTGTTTGACGGCACAGGCGAAAACTCTTGGCAAGAAGACGACGCATGCAATCCCTTGGGTATCTACGGCCAGTCAAAATATCAGGGTGAATTGGGCATCCTCGAAACCCAAGCGGCGGCAATTATCTTGCGCACGTCGTGGGTCTATTCCGCGCATGGCAACAATTTCGTCAAGACAATGCTTCGCCTCGGCAAAGTACGCGAGACATTGAATGTCGTCTACGATCAGGTCGGCGGTCCCACGGCAGCACCGGACATTGCGAAAACGCTGCTTGATATCGCGGCCCAATTCCGGCAGGCACCGGAAAAACGCGGTATTTATCACTTCTCAGGCAGTCCCGATGTAAGTTGGAAAGATTTTGCCGCCGAAATATTCAAGAAATCTGCACTCAAGACCAAGATCATTGGCATCCCGACTTCGGCCTATCCAACGCCGGCGCAGCGTCCGTTGAATTCGCGGCTCGACTGCTCGCGCTTATTGGCCCAATTTGGCATTGCCCGTCCAGATTGGAAGGCAAGTCTGACCGACGTCTTGCGCGAATTAGGAGAATTGGCATGACACAGCGCAAAGGCATAATTTTGGCCGGTGGTTCCGGGACGCGGCTTTACCCAATAACGCTGGCCGTATCAAAGCAGCTCTTGCCACTTTATGACAAGCCGATGATCTATTACCCGCTAACGGTTTTGATGCTGGCCGGAATCCGCGAAATCGCAATTATCACAACGCCAAACGACCAAAAGCAGTTTCAGACTTTGTTTGGCGACGGGTCAAGGTGGGGCCTGTCATTAAGCTGGATCACCCAACCCAGCCCCGATGGCTTGGCGCAGGCTTACCTGCTTGCCGAAGAATTCTTGGCGGACGCTCCGTCAGCGATGATTTTGGGCGACAACATCTATTTCGGCCAAGGCCTACAAGAACTGGTCGCCGCCGCCGATGAACAAACCAGCGGTGGCACGGTTTTTGGCTACCAGGTCGCCGATCCAAACCGCTATGGGGTTGTTGGCTTTGATTCCAAGGGCAAAGTGGTTTCCATCGTCGAAAAACCAACAGTACCGGCATCAAATTTTGCCGTGACAGGGCTTTATTTTCTGGATGCTACAGCGTCGGAACGCGCCAAGAGCATTCGTCCGTCCGGTCGTGGCGAATTGGAAATTACCACTTTACTGGAAACCTATCTGATAGATGGACTGTTGCGCGTTCAACTTATGGGCCGGGGCTACGGCTGGCTCGATACCGGCACCCATGACAGTCTGATCGAAGCGGGTGAGTTTGTTCGCACGATCGAAAAACGCCAAGGTCTGAAGATTGGCTGCCCCGAGGAAGTTGCATATCACAAGGGCTGGATTACCCCCGATCAACTGCAAGATTTGGCAAAACCATTTCTGAAAACGGATTATGGCCACTACTTGTTGCGCTTGTTGGGCGAACAATTGCCAATTAACTAGCTTGTAGCTGCCTCAGTTCGGCACGTTGGTCGATCATCTTGCGGAATATTTTATAGTCGCGCTCGATCCGCGCCTGCGATTTCGGGTCGGCAGTATGGGCCTTGTTTTCTTGGCGCATCGCCTTCGTCGCCGCCTGTATTGATGGGTAAAGCCCCGCAGTTGTTGCAGCATTCATCGCGGTGCCCAATAGAACGGCGTCTGTGTTTGGCAGTGTGAACAGGGGCAATCCAATGGCGTCGCGATAGAGTTCTAACAGCAACGCGTTTCGCGTGTGCCCGCCAGTCATCATGATCGATTGATATCTTGGCTCTACCGCTTGGATATTTTCCACCAAATGCCGAACGCCCAGGGCTATGCCGACGCAGGTGCGCCAATAAAGCTTGCACAGACCGTCGAAGGAGGAATCCAGTCCAATACCGGTCACCGTTCCGCGCAAATGCGGGTCGCCAAGTGGCGAACGGTTGCCATTGAAATCCGGCAACACATGCAGACCCGGGGCCAAATCGCCGTGGTCGCTGGCGCGCAACTGGCGAACGCGCGCCACTATTTTTCGGTGCATATTTTCGTCCGGCATGCCCCCGGAACCATGAACTTGCACAATATGGTCCAGAAGCGCGCCGGTTGCCGATTGCCCCGATTCACTCAGCCACAATCCATCAACCGCCGATCCCAGGTACGGTCCCCATATACCGGCAAAGCGAACAGGTTCCGCCGATAAAATACCGATGCAATTTGAGGTTCCGGCAACCAGCGCCATCTGCCGATCCAAACCTGTGTCATCGCTCAACATTGGACCCAACAATCCTAATATTCCGGCATGCGCGTCGACCAAACCGGTAGCCACCACGCAGGCCTCGCTCAAATGCAAATCCAACGCCGCAGTTTCGGACAATTTCCCGATTGGTTGCCCAACAGAAATCGCCCGCACCGGAAGCCCTGCGCGCGCAACCAAATCCGCCAAGCCGACATCTTGCATAAACCTGAGCGGCCAGTGTGCGTTTTGATGGGCTTGATACATCCATTTGCTGGCCAGCGTGCCCTGTGAACGCGCCGTCGACCCGGTGGCCTTCCACGTCAGAAAATCGGCCAGGTCGAAAATCTGCCCGCTGGATTGCCAGGTTTCTGGCAGGTGTTGCTTGACCCACATCAGCTTCGGAATCTGCATCTCCGGCGAAACTGACGATCCGACATATTTCAGAACATCGCTGTTGGTAGCGCTACATTCGTCGGCTTCAGCAATGGCGCGATGGTCGTGCCAGGCAATGGTATCCCAGCGCGGTTCCCCATCCATCGACACCGGCAATTGCTGGCCGTCCAACCCTCGAAACACCAGCGAACAAGTTGCGTCGAAACCCAATGCTTTTATCGATTCAGCGGGCACTGTTGCCGAAGAAATTGCCATGCGCACAGCCCCTGCCACAGCCTGCCAGACGGCCTCGGAATCATGCTCGGCCAAGCCCTGACCGTGGCGCAAAGTGTCAATTGGCAGTGTTTCCCGCGCAAGGGTATGCCCGGACATGTCAAATATTCCGGCACGCGCGCTCGATGTCCCCACATCCACGGCGCAAATGAACTGATCGTTCCGGCCATATTTTCGACGACGCGGCGACGCCAGTGACCGCAGCATTTGCGGCAAGTCAGCCATTCGGTCGAAGGTCTGATCCGGCCGTAAATCGGCCACAGCCGCGCGCAGACTTGGCAACGTTCCGTGTGTTGCACCCCGAAAGGCAAACACCCGCATTCCGGCTTCGCGAGCGGCGCGAATGCCGGGTGGACTGTCCTCGATCACAACGCACTGCGAAGGTGCGACACCCATCTGGTCGGCAGTGTACAAAAACAGGTCCGGTGCCGGCTTGCCCCGCGCAACCATCGCAGCGCTGAAAATATCCGGTCCGGCCAAATCAATCAGCCCGGTGATTTCAAGCGACAATCTGATCCGGTCAGGCTGACTTGAGGACGCAACGCACCGCTCCAATTCCAAATGTCGCAAAACATCCGCCACCCCTTCAACCGGGCGCAATTCATTGCGAAAACGCGCAAACAATTCTCGTCGCAACCCGGTCAAATGCGCCTCGGATAAATCAACGCCATATTCCGCGCTCAAGGTTTCACAGATGCTCGTCATGCTTTTGCCAAGAAAACGGTCATAGACCGTTTCGGCGTCAAGCAAAATTCCAGCTTTGCTGATTGTATCAATCAGGACAGAGACCGAGATTGGCTCACTGTCGACAAGAACGCCATCGCAGTCGAAGATCACCAGTTCTGGTTGCAAGGGGTCCTACAATGTGTTGGCCAAGTAACGCTTCAGCGTCTCCTGCGTGCCATGTGCCCAAAGCGAATTCAAGGCATTGCTGAATTCGCTGCGAAACACAGTACTCTTGCCAACGGCTCCATAAATGTCGTCCATCGTCAACCAAGCCAACGGGTCGCTCTTGGCCGACACCGACAAAGGATTCAGCCGATCCCATATCGGATCGTTTGCCGCAATTTCCGCGCCCGAGTCCGAAACTCCAAAACAATACCGGCACCACAACGCCGATTCCAAAGCCAGTCCTTTGACAGGTTTGCCCGCTGCGATCCGCTCCAAAGCGGGTGGCAGAATGAACTTTGGCTGCCGGTTGGAACCGTCAAGACACAAGCGGCGAATTGTGTCACCGATTTTAGGGTTGGAGAACCGACGCTCAATCGTACCGAAATATGCACCGATATCAGTATCGGGCACCGGCGGTACCGTAGGGATAATCTCTTCGCTTTCAACCTTGGCCAAAAAAGCCCGGACCAGCGGGTTCTCCATCGCTTCGTGCACGAAATGAATATCCATCAACCCAGCCGGGTAAGCGATCACGGCATGCCCGCCGTTCAAGATGCGAATCTTCATATGCTCATAAGGCGTCACGTCGGGTACGAACTGCACTCCAACTTTTTCCAATGCGGGGCGACCGGCCGGGAAATTATCTTCCAACACCCACTGTGTGAAATCCTCGCAGAATACTGGCCAAGCATCTTCAATGCCAAAGTCTCTGGCGCACATTTCACGCTCGCGGTCGCTGGTTGCCGGTGTAATCCGGTCGACCATGCCGTTGGGAAAGGCTACATTCTTGCGCACCCAGTCGGCGAACGCCTTGTCCGACCTTTCCGCCAGCCCAACAACGGCGTTGCGCGTTACCACGCCATTGTGCGGAATGTTGTCGCAAGACATCACGGTGTAAGGCACGGTGCCATTTTTCTTGCGCGCCTTCAGCCCGGCAAGGATCAAACCGAATGTTGATTTCGGGCTTTCCGGATTCGCCGCGTCAAAGACCATTGCCGGATGGTTGGGATTGAATGTTCCTTTGGCGGGATCAATGAAATACCCGCCCTCCGTCACCGTCAATGATACTATGCGAATTGCTGGATCAGCCAATTGCGCAATTATTGCATTCGCGTCGCCCGGCTTCACGAAACCAATCATCGACCCTGAAATTCGCGCCGTAGACGTCCCGGCTTCCTGTTCGACGACAGTCGTCAAATAATCCTGCGGTCCCAGCGCATCGCGCATGGCAGCATCGCTCGGCATCACGCCTGCGCCGACCAGCGCCCAATCCAGGTCAACGCCTTGGTTGAACAATGCGTCCAGATAAACTGCCTGATGTGAACGATGAAAATTGCCGATGCCAAAATGCACGACGCCTGCCGAAAGCGACGCGCGCGCATAATTTGGCACTGAAACTTTGCTGCCAATCTTGCTCAGATTGTTGAGCGATAATTTGATTGTCATAAAACTTGTTTCACCCTCAACTCATCCACTGGCCGCCATCGACGTTAAACGTCTGCGCCACAACATAATCGCTTTCGGCACTGGCAAGAAAAATGGCACAGCCAACGTGGTCGTCGGGTTTTCCCATCCGGCCAAACGGTACGCCTTCGCCAACAAGGCGCTTTTTCTCGCCCAAAGGACGGTTTTCATATTTGGCAAACTTGGCGTCCACTTCGTCCCACATGGGGGTATCCACGACGCCCGGAGAAATGCCGTTGACGTTGATCCCGTGCTTGATCAGCGCCAGCCCCGCCGATTGGGTCAGGCTGATAACCGCAGCTTTCGACGAACAATAGACCGCCACCAGCGGTTCACCGCGCCGCCCCGCCTGCGAGGCAAAATTGATAATCTTGCCGCCCTTGCCGCGTGCAATCATCGCGTTCGCCGCGGTTTGCATCATGAACAGCGTGCCTTTGACGTTGACCGAAAAAATCCGCTCGTAGCTGTTCTCGGACGTTTCCTCGAATGGTCCCAAATCAAAAATCGCCGCGACATTGACCAGAATATCCACTCCACCGCACTTTTGGATGACGGCGTCGACACAGGCGTTGATGGACGCAGTTTTGCTTACATCCAACTGCATCGCAAACGCGCCGCTGCCAATCGCCAAAGCCGTCGACTGCGCTTCGTCCAGGTTGATATCGGCCACGCACACGGTGGCACCCTCGCGGGCATAGCCGTATGCCACTGCCGCACCGATGCCACGTGCGGCACCGGTGATGATCGCTATCTTGCCTGTCAGGCGGTTCATTGAATGGCCAATCCGTTGGCATCAAAGCGATGGATTTTGGCGTCGATCGGGCTGAGCCAAACATCATCGCCGTGCTCGAATCCTGCTTCGCCTTCGGCACGCACGGTCATTGTTCCAACGTCGGTTGCGATGTGCAAAAAGGTGTCCGAGCCAAGGTGTTCCGTCACCCCAACCTTGCCCTTCCAAGTCCCGCTGGTCTTTGACAGCGCAATATGCTCCGGTCGCACACCAATCGTGGCCGCGCCGAATTTTCCAGCTTCGGCACCGTCAACAAAATTCATCTTGGGCGACCCGATGAACCCAGCGACAAACTTGTTGTGCGGTGTCTTGTACAATTCCATCGGGCTGCCGACCTGCTCGATCCGGCCGGCATTCAGCACCACGATCTTGTCGGCCATAGTCATGGCTTCGACTTGGTCGTGGGTCACATAAATCATCGTGGTTTTCAATTTCTGGTGCAATTCCGAAATTTCCAGCCGCATACCGCCTCGCAGGGCGGCATCGAGGTTCGACAGCGGCTCGTCAAACAGGAAGGCCGAGGGTTCGCGGACAATCGCGCGCCCGATGGCGACGCGCTGGCGCTGACCGCCCGACAATTGACCGGGTCGGCGATCCAAGTAGCTGGTCAGGTTCAGAACCTTGGCTGCCGCTTCGACTTTGGCATCCTGCGCCGCCTTGTCCAGCCCCGCCATTTTCAGCGGAAATGCGATGTTTTTTCGAACCGACATATGCGGGTACAGCGCATAGGACTGGAACACCATCGCCAGACGGCGCTTTGCGGGCGGAAGGCCGGTTGCGTCTTTGCCGTCAATCTCAATTGTTCCGGACGACGTATCTTCCAATCCGGCGATCAGTCGCAGCAGGGTGGATTTGCCACACCCCGACGGGCCAACGAACACCACAAACTCGCCATGCTCGATGGTCAGATCGACGGACGGGATGACATGCACGTCACCGAAGGATTTGCGGACAGATTTCAGTACGATTTTACCCATGATATCCTCACTTCACCGCGCCGAAGGTCAGCCCGCGGACGAGTTGTTTCTGGCCAAACCAGCCCATGATCAGAATTGGTGCAATGGCCATCGTCGAGGCCGCAGACAGCTTGGCGTAGAACAGGCCCTGTGGTGCAGAAAAGCTGGCGATGAAGGCCGACAGGGGGGCTGCATTCACTGTGGTCAGGGTGATGGTCCAGAACGCTTCGTTCCAGGCGAGAATGATATTCAAAAGCATCGTCGATGCGATACCCGGCACCGCCATCGGTGTCAGGATATAGAGGATCTCTTTCCCCAGGCTGGCCCCATCGATGCGGGCGGCTTCCAGAATCTCGCCGGGGATTTCCTTGAAATAGGTGTAAAGCATCCAGACGATGACCGGCAGGTTCATCAGCATTAGCGCCAGCACCAGTCCGGTGCGCGAGTCAAAAAGGCCGGTGCGCTGGAAGATCAGATACATCGGGATCAGCACGGCGGCGGCGGGCATCATCTTGGTGGAGAGCATCCACATCAGCAGGTCCTTGGTCCGCTTGCCGGGCACAAAGGCCATCGACCAGGCGGCGGGAATGGCAATCAAGATGCCAAGCAGCGTCGACCCGACGGATATGACGACCGAATTCCAGAAGAAGCGCGGATAGTCCGAGCGCCCCCAGACCTCGGCATAATGGTCCAGCGTCCAGTCCGCCGTGAACAACTGGGGCGGCGAGGCCACGGCGCTGGTCTCGGTCTTGAAGCTGGTCAGGATGGTCCACAGAACCGGAAAAAAGATCAGCAGCGCGACGGACCAGGCGGCGACGGTGTAGAACAGTTTGCGACGTGGTGTAACGGAGCGGGCCATGGGTATCTCCTACTGTCAGGCGTCCAGGTTCTTGCCCATGCTGCGCATGAGGAAGAAGGCGACAATGTTGGCAAGAATGATGGCGATGATCCCGCCGGCGGCCGCACGCCCGATATCCTTGGCGATCACGGCCTGCTTGTAGATCATGTAGGGCAAGGTGGTGGACGCGGACCCCGGGCCGCCCTGGGTGGTGGTGAATATCTCGCCGAAGATACCCAGCAGGAAGATCGTCTGGATCAGAATGACGACCGTTATGGCCCGCGTCAGATGCGGCAGCACGATAAAGCGGAACCGGCTCATCGCACTTGCCCCGTCCATCTCGGCGGCTTCCAGCTGTTCGGACGACAGCGATTGCAGCGCGGTCAACAAGATCAAGGTGGCAAAGGGCAGCCATTCCCAGGACACGATAAAAATGACCGAGGACATCGGGTAGTTTTCCATGAACAGGATCGGCTGCATCCCCAAGCCTTGCGCGAAAGAGGCAAACATGCCGTTCTGCGGATGCATGAACAGATTTTCCCAGATCGAGGCGGCGACCGGCGGCATGACGAAGAAGGGCGAGATGACCAGAATGCGAAGCGGTCCCTGGCCCCAGACAGGCAGATCTATCAGGAGGGCTATCAGGACACCAAAGACTACGGTGATGGCCAGAACGCCGCCGACCAGCACCAAGGTGTTCGTAATAGCCAGCCAGAAATCGTTGGAATTGACGAACCACAGGTAGTTGCGAAAACCGGCCCAGCCGGTGCGTTCCGGCGAAAAGCAGGCGGTAGATGCGGAACGAGAACCAGATCGTCATGGCCAGCGGTACGATCATCCAGATGAACAGGACGATGACCGAGGGTGCGACCATCAGGCGGGCTGCAAAACGGGAGGATTGCGTGGCCACGGACGTCTCCAATTCAGAGGTGAGGCTGATCCAGTTGCCGAGGACCGACTGGGGCGGG
>JANMOK010000179.1:0-19703 GCA_031369165.1 Paracoccaceae bacterium | reverse complement strand
TGGGAGGTGGAGGTGTTCCTGTATGGGGATGAGGGGAAGTTGCCGGTGGATGCGAGGGTGTGTTGTGAGCGGTGGAAGGGGGTGGGTGAGGTTGTTTCGGTCGGAGACAAACATCGTTCAGGTAATGATGTAGATTTATTTGTCGACGCTCTGTTCGGGACAGGCTTGACGCGCGGCCTGGACGCCGTGGTTCTGGCATTCGGCGAACATCTTTTCAGTACGCGCGGCAAGACGTTTTTTGTGGCCGTTGATATCTTGTCCGGCCTGTGTGCGGACAGCGGTCGCGCCCTTGGTTCATCAAATCTGGTGGCAATCAATGACCTGACCGTGACGTTTCACCGAAAGAAGCAGGGTCACTATATTGCCGATGGGCCCTCGCAAAGTGGTGAACTTCGGCAAGTTGACATCGGTCTGGAAGAAGGGTTGCGGGATCATCCAAATCGCGGTGCGATACTTACCCTTGCCTATAGGTCCCGCCTACAGAAATCGAATGCAAAGCACAAATTTTCCCACGGCCACGCCCTGATCCTTTCCGGTCCCTCGGGCCACGGCGGGGCGGCGCGGTTGGCGGCGCGCGGGGCTCTCAGGATTGGGGCGGGATTGGTGACTTTGGCGGTGGCGCCGGAGGCATTGGTCGAGAATGCGGCGCAGGTGACGGCGATCATGCTCAAGCAGGTTGGTGATGCCGGGGCTTTGGTTGAGGTGTTGAAGGACGACCGGATCAACGCTTTGTGCCTTGGGCCGGGTATGGGGGTGAGTGACAATACCCGCGAGCTGGTTTTCGCGGCCTTGGCGGCGAAGCGGGCGACGGTATTGGATGCGGACGCTTTGACGGCTTTGGCGGGGGATGCGGGGTTGTTTGGGTTACTGCATGACAACTGCATTTTGACGCCGCATGCGGGGGAATTTGCGCGGGTGTTTCCCGATATTGCGGCGAAGCTGGAGGCTCCGGCAACCAGCGGCCCGGCCTATTCCAAGGTCGATGCCACCCGCGAAGCGGCCAAGCGGGCGGGCTGCGTGGTGCTGTTCAAGGGGGCGGATACGGTGATTGCCGGGCCGGATGGGCGTTGTGCGATCAACTCGGCGCATTATGAGCGTTCCGCGCCGTGGCTGGCGACGGCGGGGTCGGGGGATGTGCTGGCGGGGTTCATCACCGGGCTGCTGGCGCGGGGGTTCGGGGTGATGCAGGCGGCAGAGACGGCGGCTAGGTTGCATGTCGAGTGTGCGCTGAAATTTGGGCCGGGATTGATTGCCGAGGATTTGCCGGAGGTGTTGCCGGGGGTGTTGAAAGATTTGGGGGTTTGAAGGGTCTAAGGTGGCGAAGAAAGGAGATTTGGCCATCTCTTTTGGCCAAAAGTAACCTAGGAAACCGGCTCGAAATCGCTGGCACCGCGGACGAACTCATTCAATGCGGCGGGCCGGGTCGCCTGAGGTTCCCGGCGCAGGGAGCAGTTGCGCACCTCGCACAGGCGACAGGACGGACCGATGGGACGGCTGGGAAAGGCCGTTGCCAACTGCACATAGACCGTGCCAGCCGCGTCTTCGGCGGCAAAGCAAAGGGCACTGGTAATGCCGGGCTGGCCATCGGGCATGGCAACCATCACCAAAGTCCGATCCCCCGGCGCGGAAAGCTGGGCCACAACGATGCCTTGGCCGCCGTCAAAGACCGGCAATTGACCGCACAGCGCACCGGTTTTTGGCAAGAAAAAGCCCAGCCGCCCGCAGCGCTCGATAATCGCGCCGGTTGTGTCAACCGACAGAAACCCGATTGGCCATTCGGCGTCGGAACGCGTTGATAATGCTGCCAGCCGCTGCATGGCAACACCGGCGCGCACGTGGAACCGGGCCGAGAGCGCGGCAACATCAAACCGCAGGTCGAGCGCCGCCGAAATGTAGCGTGCCGCGGGACACAGGATTGCCACCGCCAGCAACCGCACCAGTGCCTGTCTGGCCAGACGCTGACATTCCGGGTTGTCAGCAAAGCTTGTGCCTGCAAGGATTTCCTCGATGGCGGCGCCACCCTCAAGCCGGGCAACCAGCCGCGCCGTTTCCATCAGCCGATCCTGCGAGCTCAAGCGTTCCGACAAAAACAGGCGCTGCGAATGGCGATCATAGCGGGCAAAGTCGGCGGGCATGACGTCGACGGGCAACACGCGGACGTCAATGCCGGAACTGGCGCGCAGGCGGGCTTTGAGCCCAGCCAGCGGATCATCTTTTGGCGTAAGTTCATACCAGATTTCTTCGGCGAGTCTTTCCAGCGCGGGAAAGAGCGGCGACTCGTCCGCCAGCCAGCGCCGGACACGTTCAAACGGTGTTTCAACGACACTGGCGGGCAGCGAGCCAGAGACGGTAATTTCCTGCGAAAGCTCGGCGAGCCGTTTGAGCATTTCGCAATAGGCCCGATAGAGCTTGAGCGTTGCGCCGACCAGATTGGGAACCGCCTGTATGGCGTCGGTCAGCTCGGTTGCCAACGGAATTTCGTCGGCCAGCAATGGGTCTGCGGCCATCTCTTTCAATGCGGCAAGTACATCGCTGGTCCGGTCGATCCCGCTGAGTTCGCTGATGTCTGCACCCTGCAGCGCCGACAGTTTCAAAATGACCTGCGCCGTCAGCGGGCGCTGATCGCGTTCCATGAGATTGAGATAGCTGGCCGAGATTCCCAAGATTTGGGCAAGGGCGGTTTGGCTGAGCTCAAGCCTGTTGCGCATCCGGCGCAGGCGTACGCCCGCGAATATCTTGTTGCCTGTCATGACTGAAATTTACATGATTTACTAATTATCGCAAGTAAATTTACAAAGACTCACACATTTACTCGAAATTCACTCCGGGCCGCTGGCTATTTCGCAGATGCAGTGTAAATTGTTGTCATGCAACATGATCGCTCAATTTCAGGAGTCACCGATGCAATCATTTGATCAACTCGTCGCCGCCCCGAAAGGCCGGTTTGATGGAATCGAGCGGAATTACAGCCCTGACGATGTGGCGCGGCTGCGCGGCTCGGTTCAAATTCAACACTCACTTGCCGAAATGGGTGCAGAACGGCTGTGGAAATTGTTGCACGATGAGCCGTTTGTGAACGCCTTGGGCGCACTCTCGGGCAATCAGGCGATGCAGATGGTTCGGGCCGGGCTGAAGGCGATTTATCTGTCAGGATGGCAGGTGGCGGCAGATGCCAATGTCGCGGGCGGCATGTATCCCGACCAATCGCTTTACCCGGCCAATTCCGGGCCGGAACTGGCGAAGAAGATCAACAAGACGCTGCAACGCGCTGACCAGATTGAACATTCCGAAGGCAAGATGTCGGTCGATACCTGGTTTGCGCCAATCATTGCTGATGCTGAGGCCGGCTTTGGCGGGCCTCTCAACGCGTTCGAAATCATGAAGGCTTATATCGAGGCGGGTGCGGCGGCGGTGCACTTCGAGGACCAGCTGGCCTCGGAAAAGAAATGCGGCCATCTCGGCGGCAAGGTGTTGATCCCGACTTCGGCGCATATCCGCAACCTGGTTGCCGCGCGTCTGGCCGCCGATGTCATGGGCGTGGCGACCCTGGTCGTGGCGCGCACCGATGCCGAGGCGGCGAAACTGCTGACTTCGGATATCGACGAGCGCGACCGGCCTTTCGTCATCCCCGGCGAGCGCACGCCGGAGGGGTTCTATCATGTGACCAACGGCATCGATCCCTGCATCGCCCGTGCCATCGCTTATGCGCCCTATGCCGACCTGATCTGGTGCGAGACGTCGACCCCCGATCTGGGTCAAGCGAAGAAATTCGCCGAGGCAGTGCGGCGGGATTATCCGGGCAAATTGTTGGCCTACAATTGCTCGCCGTCGTTCAACTGGAAAAAGAAACTCGACGATGCGACGATTGCCAAGTTCCAGCGCGAACTGGGGGCCATGGGCTATAAGTTCCAGTTCATCACGCTCGCCGGGTTCCATCAGCTGAATTTCGGCATGTACGAGCTGGCGCGCGGATACAAATCGCGGCAGATGGCGGCCTATTCCGAAATGCAGCAGGCCGAATTTGCGGCCGAGGCGGATGGCTATACCGCAACCCGCCATCAGCGCGAAGTCGGCACCGGCTATTTCGACGCCGTTGCAACAGTAATTGGCGGCGGAAAGTCTTCGACCGCGGCCATGCACGACTCAACTGAAACCACGCAATTCAAAGCCGCCTGAGGAGGGCCGGAAAATGTTGACTACCCATGTAAGAGATCGCGCCGAGGCACAATCATCGTTGATGAGCGAGGCGCAGAAGCTGGCGATCAACCGGCTGGCCAACGAATTGCACCGCCTGAACCACGCGGTGATCGACGCGGTGGAAGCCGGGATTTCGGTTGAATTGCAGCGCGGTGCCCGCCACCACGCCGGCGGCGGCAATTGGGGTGATCTGATGATACCGGTGGTGATAAAACAGAATCACGAATAGGCGACTGCATTTCGGAGGGCAGGAGCGAACGGGTCCGTGGGGGGATTATGGCGGAGAGATTGTCCGCCGTATTTCTGGTCAATAGTTTCCGTGGGCTTCCACATTAGCTATTAAACCAGTGGTTAATTTCAGGCAGTCTTTCCATGTGTATTATCAATCTCCGGTTGCAGTCCGCTGCAAGCGAAACGTTAAGCCAAGGAGGTTTTGACTTTCGAAAAATCCGCCTGCAAGTTTCACGCTTTGCGCCTGCCAAGGCGGCCAACTGCCAAGCGCGGCGCGCAAATTCGCCTCGACGATGGAAACCCATGCTTTTCGCCGCATTTGAAAGCTGCCGGCGATGTTTTGGCCGTTCTCTGGGCAATCAGGACGGACAAGCCGGAGACGGTGGCGTGGGTGAAACGGTGACTTGCAAAACGTGAACTTTGTGCCGCCGCTGTGGCCCATAGCCACGTTTAGGTTTTGGCAGAATCGCCCGAACTACGCGCGCCGGTCGAATTTACGCATTTCGGGCAGAAAAACCGGTTCGCTCCTATTCCTGAAATGGTCTAGATCACCACGACAATGTTCCAGAACCGTGTCAGTTCCTGCTCGCATTCGGTGCGTTCCTGATCGGTTTCGCCGGCCACCCGCTCGACGCGAAAACCGAAGCGCTCCAGGCCGGTCCGCTCGACATGCGACAGGATGATCGCTTCCGCATCGCGCTCATAAGCCATCCGGGCAATCTTCATCGCCAGTCCGGAAATATCGGTGGTTTCTGCCGTCACCCTGACGCCAAAACAGATTGAGGTCATCGGCTCAAACAGCTTTGCGCTGATCTCGCGCCCCAGCGTTCCGGGGAACAATGCCTTGCCCGGCTTGGCGCTGATCGGGTCAAACGGCGCAAGTTCGGCGTCCAGCGAAACCGGGGTGTGCGGCGAAATGCTTAGGATCATGTCGCGACGGCGATCCTCGCTCATGGCATCAGTTCCAATATGCGGTCGGCGGCGTCGCGGTTGCCCGGCGGCGGCAGATCCAGCACCGACAGCCGCCCTTTGATATCGGCGGCCTTGCCGTGATCGAGGAAGCGCGAGATTTCCCGTTCCAGCGCCCCCAGCCGACCCGCTTCTATATGAACCGCGACCGATCGCGCCGCCGCCGCCTCGGCGCGCGCGGTCTGGTTATCCAAGTATGGGGCATTTTGCGGCACGAAGATTGCCGGAATCCGGTTATACATCGCTTCGTGAAAAGAATTGTACCCGGCGGCTGATATGATGAAATCGCTGGCTGCGGCGAGGACCGACGCATGGCTTGTCATCACCACCCGGCTGCGCTGCCACATGTGCCAGACCGGTGGCACCACGGAACCGGGCCAAGCCAGAATGAGATTAAGCGTGTCACTTCGTTTCTCAATCGTCGAGCATATGGTCTGCACCTGCGCCGACATGTCGGTCGCCACCCCGCTGCCGGGCATGGAAACAACCAGCTTTCCGAATTCCAGGCCGAAACGCTGGCTGATGGCCGCTCGGACGGCGTCCGTATTTTCAGCGGCGCGCTGCACCACCGGGCCGACCGGGAAATTTGCTGGCCCGTCCGAGTAACGCAAATTGAGTTCGGGAAATGCTTCGCCGGGAATTATCACCCGCGCAAAGGCTTTGCCCCGATCCAGCGCAACGGAATTATCCTGCATGCTCGGCCAAAGCCCGCGCCGGACCCAGGCCGCCGGTACGCCTGCGCGGACAATGTTGCGCAAAACGGAATCAAAAATGTAGCCGCCGTCAAAGACAAAGGCATCGCTAGCGGCCATCATAGAGCGCAAGCGGCCGGAATTGAGAATGTCGTTGGCGTTCCGGTCGTCATGCAGCGGCGATTTTGAAACCAGCGGCGACCAGTCAAATCCACAAGCTGCAATCATT
This sequence comes from Paracoccaceae bacterium, assembly GCA_031369165.1. GTDB lineage: Bacteria > Pseudomonadota > Alphaproteobacteria > Rhodobacterales > Rhodobacteraceae > JANMOK01. The sequence continues at coordinate 13,385 of JANMOK010000179.1, read as the reverse complement.
GGACCGCACGAAGGGAAGGCTGCAAAGGTTGGTCGGACAGTCGCTGCTGGCATTTCGGTAGCGATCAATGCGCAACGGCGCGCATGACCAAGGCCGACCCCGTTTGTTGGCATGAACAGGACAGACTTTTTTCGCGCCCTGGCCTTTGGCGGTGTTTTTTTCGCTGGGCGTTGAGGCAGGGATACGCCGTGATCTGCGAGGAATTGGCGCAGTTCGACTTGCTGGCGATAGGGCGAAGCCGCCATCTCGGATTGCAGACCCGCCAGGTTGGGCAGAACAGTGTCGTGCAAGAATCCGTGCAGGAAACCCGGATCCGCCGGCCCGCGCAGCGCTGGCAAGCCCGACAATGAAAGGTTGCCAGACGGCGTGGCGTCAATCACCAATCCGCCGCTGGCTGCGATATTGTTCACCAGACACATTACCCTTGGCTCAGCGGCAATCTCGCTGGCAACGACAACAATGCCGGCCATTCGAGCCGCGTCGGACGGCGACACCTCGCCGAGCGCGTATATCTGGTTGCCAACAGGACCGCCGCGCAGCCATTCGGTCTTTTTGCTTGAGGAGGTCAAAATGATCGGCGCAAAGGTGCGTGAATAAGCAAAGCTGTCCCACGCGCGGCGCTGCTGCGCATCGGAGTCGGCCAAATAGACCAGCATTGGCACCGAATCTGGCAAGAATGCCCTGCTTGCCACCGGGCCCGACACGCCAAAGCAGGGGCAAGCCCGGGTTTCGGCGGATAGGTCGGGCCGTCGGGACAGGTCAATGCAGACCGGCTCGCGGCCGGTGACGTAAGCAAACCTGGCGCTCGCGGTAAGGATCGCTTGCCGGTCGGCAAAACGTCCAAATACAAGTACGGGCGCGGTATCTGTCAATGCGATACGCCGCAGGTGCTGAAGGCTCACGTCGTCGGCGGATTGGCCGCCAATGGCGATAATCGCCGAAACCGGACCTGCCACGTGCGGCCGAAGCAAAGAAGCTGCCGCGTATTTCTGACTCGCAGGCAGCCCGTCGGGCAAACGCTCGTCGCGAATGGCAACCGGATGCCCCAATGCCGCGACCTGACCGGCCAGCGTCACAGCGTCCTCGAATGTCGCTGGGTCGTTCAGCGCCGGCTCAATCAATATCATGTCAGTCCTTGACCTGTTATCGCCAGAGCCGTGCCACGGAAACGTTCGCTGGAAAATGCGGTTAGAAATTCCTGTGCTTTCTTCACTTGTGTGCAATAAAGCTGCGGATTGTTCACATGCTTCGCGATGCAGGACTCAACGTCGTTCACTGTTGAACCAATAACGCCAGCGCCAAAAGTCTCGGCACTTGCTGAGTCAGTGATAACCAGCTTGCCTGCGGAAACAGCTTCGGCCACTACCATTCCGAAACTTTCAGCGATGCGCGGATTGGTAAAATAAACAAAGAAATCGAAACCCCGCAGGAATTCCGCGACAGGTTTGCCATTGAAGGGAATCAAATCCCAGTGCTCGGGCGCACCGGGTCCAATCAGGCCATCACCACCGAGGATGCCGCAATATTCCGCACTGGACGGAAACAGACTGAGCAAAACGTCGTTGTTTGGAAATTTTTCCGGGCCGGGGCGCGAGTGGCGACCCCGCCGGTCGCGCGGGACTTGGGTTGGCACCACAATCTCGCTGTCGCAGATGTTGATCCAGTTATGTTCGGCCAAACCCCAATCCGCATCGGTGCGTTCAACCCATTTTTGCACAAAGCGACGGTTGCGATCTGACACAGGCGCGAGAACCTTGCTGGCACATATCGTCGCCCGTTCAATCGCGGACAGACACTTGGCGACGTCGAACGCCTCACTCCCGCCGGGCAACAGAAAGTTTTCGTGGGTCACCACAATCAGCTTTCGGCAGACAAGTCGCACACCAAGGTTGGACTGGAATTTCAAAAACAGCGGGTTGTGCAGGATAATGACGTCCGCCGTCACCCGGTCCGATGCCCATTCCATACGCAGCCCAAGCCGATCAATTTCGGCAAGCAGAGCCGGATTGGCAGGGCTGTCGCCAAACATCTGCGACCTGATGCCGACCACTGAAACGTCAGCGATCTGCACAAGTTCGGCAAGTTCACGGATCAGGGCTGTTGACGTGCCGCCGCGAAATCTTGGTTCAAATACCACTGCCAGGCGAATGATCGACCCTCACTTCAGAATTCCAGAACCCTCAACGACACCCAATGTTTGTTCAATAAATCGCTTGCGCCCGGTCGACCATGGCGAGATCGGGAAACATCGCAGGATCAAAGGTCAGCCAGGCATAGAGGCTCGACGCTGCCAACATGAATTCGCGAAGCAAGACGGCCAGCGCGTCGTCGCCGCGCAGCAGGCGCGGATTTGCTTCGATGAAGCTGCGCAGTTCCACCCAGCTGCCCGAATCGATGATGTCTTCGATCGTGTCCAGCTGGTGGTTGGTGAAGGATGCCGTCGCCGGTCCGGCCAAGCGCATCGCCATGACTGCCGCCGCAAGGGAAATGGCCGTTTTTCGCAGAATCACGTGCAATCTCCGTTTCAGGTCACCGTTTCGGCCGGTTTTCGGCCGTGTCGCGGAAATCATAGCATATCGAATTGCTTAAGCACTGCAAATATCGGAAACTGGCTCGGCTCGGGGGTATGGAACCAGATCCCGTTGGCTGGTTCTTTGTTTGGTGACAAACCGTTGGCTAATGCCGAAAATGGTTTTTTTATCGCGAAAGCGCACAAGGCGGCGCTGGATGTGCTGGCGACCTTTTCGGGTGGCCAGCTGAATTTGGTGGTTTTGACGGGAATCAAGGGTAGTGGCAAATCGGCCTTGATTGGTCACTGGCTGGACGACAACCCCGGATTAGCGCCCGTTACCCGGATTACCGCCGATGGTCGTCGGCCCGAAGCTTTTTTGCGCCAACTTGCGCACAGGCTGCGTCTCGAAGTCAGATCGCAGGATGCAGATGATGTGATTGCGAATTGGCGCGCTGCGCTGGCCTCGGCTTTTCCCGCCGGTCGCGCAGCGATTCTGATCATTGATAACGCTGAAAGACTTGACCCGGACACGGCGGTGACGGTGAAGGCTCTGGCTTCTGTCCGGATCGGCGGAACAGCGGTGCTGCGCATGCTGATCGCCGGGCGTCCGGAAATAGCGGCGCGATTTGAACCGGCGCAAATGTCGCCGCCTGAACCGGATTTGGTACAGGTGGCGTTGCGCAATTTCGACTTGGACGAAACGAAGGATTTTCTGGGATTTTTGGGGCAGAGTCCGGAAAAAGCGGCGGCATTGCACGCCGCAACCGCTGGAAATCCCGGAAGAATCGTGGAACTGATTCTGGATCGCACTGACGAACTCGCCGAACTCCGTGCCGCACTCGGTCCGATGGCGGAAGCGGCAAAACGGCCGGGGATACGATGGTTCGAGTCATCGGCGGAACGAAAGAAGCGCACCGCGCTGCCCGTCTTTGATTCCGAAAATCCGCGGGCGTTTTTCCGTTGGGGTTTTGGCATTGCCGAAGACGAAGCTGTCGAGGCGGACGAAGCGTTGCGTCAACAGAACACGAAAGGGCAGGCCGAGGATCGCGCAATCGGGCCGGCAGTGGGGCGCGAACCGCCAAAGCAGCCAGGCAGGCAAGTGCTGCCTTTGGTGGCTGGCCCGCACGTTACGCCGCTGGCATCCGGCGCACGGGTGGACATTTGGCCCAAGGATCCCGATTCGGTGCTGCGCGCCGTGCCTGACAGGCCGCGCCCCGTCGCGCCATTCCAGCGTCTTGCGGGAACAACCCGGCTGCAGGATGCGGCGATGCTGCGCGACATTGTCCTCGACAGCCCGGCGACGGAGCGACGAAGACCAGGTCTCTGGCTGGGCTTTTTGACCGCCGGAGCGGCAGCCTTGATTGCGGCGGTGTTACTTGCCCGACTGGGGGGTGAAACCGGCGACACGCAGCTTGCAGCCGCGCCTCAAGCTGCAATCGGGGTGACATCCGGCATCACCACAACCGATCCACCGAAGGCTGCTGGCGTCAGCTTGTCGGCAGCGTCGCCAGTGCGGATCGTGGATATGGCGGCACCAGATCCAGTGACGCTGATTGGCACCGCCGACCAACTACCGCGGCGCGACGTTTTTGCGGCAATCCCAGCCAGTACCACAGGCTTGGCACCCTCCAGCAGTTCTAGCGACGCCGTGCTGCAGCCCGCGCCGCAAGCCACCATTTCCGCCAAATCCGGCATTTTCGCGCCCCAACCTCCAACGACGGCCAACGTGCGAATTTCTGCTGTCGCTCCTGTGCAAAACCTGGCAGTCGTTTCGCCGCAAATACTAACCGAACTCGCCTCCGCTGACCCGGTACCGCGGCGCCAAATTGACGCCGATATTCCTCCCAGCGACACATTCTCGGCCGAAGGCACCGATAACACGGGATACGAGGTGGCGTTCGCAGTTGACTTGAGCGACCCTGAACCGCGGCTGCCGACACCGGCTGCCGCATTGGCGGTAAATTTGGCACCGGTGCTGGTATTGGGCGCGCCACAGCCTGCTGACCAAGCATATGTCGCTGTGGCGAGTGATCCAGCGGCCCGGACAGCGGCGCTGGCAGAACAAGAACAAGCGGAGATACTTGCGAACTCAACGCCGTCGCAGGCCGCGACGTTGCCACCAACCAACGCCTTGCGCATCGAAATCACGCCCATTCCACGCGACCTTGCAATGGTGGAAGCCGCCCTCGACGCGGCTCCCGGCCTGGGAAAACTGGCCGAAGACGAGCGCGCGGACCTGGCCAGGATGCTGGCCGACGGAACCTGCGTCGATCAAGCCTTGCGCGAAGTTACCGGCACCGTAAATCGTCATACTTTGGCGGCACTGCTGCACCAGATGAACCTTTGTTCTGGCGAATAGCGCATGATCAAACGAGGGCATATCGAATGAAAATTGTTCCAGTTCTGATTGCGATCTGCACCGGGTTTGGGGCATTGGCCGTCTTTGCCCAGGACAGCCCGCGTGCCATAATGGCTGCACCGGCCGGGACCACAACTTTCAGGGCAGCAGAAGACATCGCCAAAGTTGCCGCCAGTTGCGGCATAGGCATTGCGGCCGTTGAATCGCAGGGCTCGCTGGAAAATCTGCTCGCGGTTAATGACAGGCCCCTGACGCCAGTCGCCATCGTCCAAGGAGATTTTCTGGAATACCTGCGAACATTTGAGGCCGATGACCCGAAGATTGCCGAAAAGATTGGCCGTATAGGCGTGATCGCGCCGCTGTTTTCGCAGGAAGTGCATGTTGTTGCCGGGGGCGAAATATCGACATTGGCCGACCTCGCCGGGCGCAAGGTAGCTATCGGCGAGGCAGAGAGCGGGTCATTTCTGACGGCAAGGGTTATCCTGGACCTGCTTGGCATTGTGCCTTCGGAATTCGTCGAGACCGCGCCCGCCGAAGCACTGGCGGCACTGCAGGCGGGCGGGATCGACGCCATGTTTCTTGTCGACGGCGCGCCTTCGGACCTGCTGTTGAACGCCGCGCTTGAACCGACAAAATTCAGGCTGCTGCCCATGGATGAACCGGTCCTTGCGGTCGCCTATGCGCAGGCGACAATCCCGGCGGGCACTTACGCTATCGCAGCGGAAGACACCTTGGTTGCAGCGGTGCCAAACGTCATGATCAGCTATGATTTTGACGCGCAGTCACGCAATGACTACCTGCAGTCGAATTGTGCCGTTGTCGCGGGCATTGCCGGTATCCTGTCGCAGCAAAAGAGCGAGCTGCTGGCTCTGGGTCATCCGAAATGGTCCGAACTGGATGCGAGCGTGCCGGTGGTGGACTGGGCGAGGACAGAATGTGCCGAAAAAGGCTTCAGCCCTGACTTCACTGTGGCTTGCAGCGCCCCGTGACCGGCAGCAGGTAAAGGCTTGCGTGGGCCCGACCCCGGACACGCCAATTTGTCGCGTTACAACAATTCAGCGTCATTCTAGCGCGCATTGGGGACATGGCTGAAGAACTTAAATTATTTCCCTTTTGCGGCCAAAAAAATATTGGCGGAGAGATAGGGATTCGAACCCTGGGAAGGCTTGCACCCGCAACGGTTTTCGAGACCGCCTCATTCGACCACTTTGCCACCACTGCGCAAGAAGTCGCTGGTCTTCAAGTGGCGCAATACCTGGTGAGAACGAGTGCAAGGGGCTATGAGTTGTCATCTCGGTATTGTTTGAGTTGGTGCATTCGTTCGTGCAGGATGGTCACAATGCCGATGGAACCGTCGGACAGGTTTCTCCAATAAATCAGATGTTGTTCATATTTACAGTAGTAGCCCGCAACGCCGAATTCAGCGGGGATTGGGCGCGATGCCACGCGGCGGGTTTGGATTTTTGCGAAGGTTTCGAATAGACCGTTGATATAGCGATCTGCCAGCGCCACGCCCCATTTATTGCGCGAATAAGTGTAGATGTCGTCGAGGCGATAACTGGCCGCAACTTGGACCTTGAACGAGGTCAAGACTTATTGCGTGCGATGATGTCGGCGGCGGTGATGGCAACATAAGAGGATTCTGGTGCGGCGAAAGCTTGGGTCAGTTCGGCTTTTAAGCGATCGAATGCTGCCAATTCCACTCGCTCCTTGTCACGGCGGATAAGGTCGCGGACATATTCTGAGATGTTTTCGTAGGATCCGTTTTCGCTGACGTTGGCGGCAACGAAGTCGCTGAGCGACCCGCCAAGGCGGACGGTCATGGTCTTGGTGGTTTGCATGGGTTGGGCCCTTGGTTGTTCGTATTCAATATATGCAGAGATTGAATACAATGCAATTGGAATGAGGCGAACCGTGCGATGAGTGCGCGCACCATCCCAAGCATGAATGATTGGCGGAGAGATAGGGATTCGAACCCCAGGAAGGCTTGAACCCGCAACGTTTTTCTAGACCGCCTCATTCGACCACTTTGCCACTGCATTCAATTTTCCCTCAGGCCACCTCGCCCCTCGGCACGAACGGCTTCACGTTGATTTGTTTTTCCATCTTGCGCACGCGGGCGATGTTGTAGCTGTTTTGCATGCGCATCAGCGTGTCCAATGATAAACCAAAGGCCTTTTCGATGCGCAGCGCCATTTCCGGCGACAAATCTACATGCTCGTTCAACAGAGCCGATAGTGCCGGCCGCGTTACCCCTAGAGTCTTAGCTGCTTCGGTGACTGACAGAGGAATGGCCGCGACAATTTCATGGCGAATGAAGGCCCCAACATGGGGCGGATTTTTCAGTCTGACACCTAATTCACCGATCATAGTATTCTCCTAATGGTAGTCCTCAAAGTTGAGATCAATAATCTCGATTTCCTGGCTTTCAATGCGAAACGTGATGCGCCAGTTTTTTGTAACGGACAAACTCCACACTCCCTTGCGATTTCCGGTCAGCAAATGCGTCTTCCAGCTTGGAATGCTTCGCAGTTCGTCTTCGCGCTGCATGTCTTGCAGGAAAAAGACAATACGCAGGATTTTGTCCACTGCCACAGCGGGCAAACCTGACCGATCATCCTCTTCGATCAGGTTTCGCAACCCCTTGTGGATGACATTGCGAATGCGCATGGTCAGAAAATAGCTGTTGACCCGTCTTGCGTCAAGTGACGGATAACAGTTTTTTGGTGGATTGCGGCGGGCTTAGACCGCCAAGCAAGGTGACACTACTATTCGTGGCATTCTTGCGTGAGCGATTGCCATATTCGAGTAGGAAAGGTTTGGCGGAGAGATAGGGATTCGAACCCTAGGAAGGCTTGCACCCTCAACGGTTTTCGAGACCGCCGCATTCGACCACTCTGCCACCTCTCCGCAAGAAGTCGCTGGTCTTCAAGTGGCGCGATACCTAGTGGGGGGATTTGGGTCGCGCAAGGGGGAAAAGTTGGTTGCGGGATAGCGGTCAAGCCTGCGGCGCGAGTATTTGGGGAACCCTGAAAGCACTTGGCAGGTTTGGTGAATCGTGGTCGATTGGTTTAGCGAATAATGGGGAAAGCGATGTATTTAGAAAAACTGCGGTTGGACGGGCAAGTTGCGGTGGTGACTGGCGGCGGGCGGGGGATTGGGTTGGCCTGTGGGCAGGCTTTGGCGGAAGCAGGGGCGAAAGTTGTCGTCTTGGATGTGAACTTGGCAATCGCGGAGGCGGGGCGGGATCATTTGCGCGGGTTGGGGTTTGAGGCGGATGCGTTTGTTTTGGATGTGACAAAGCCTGCGGATGTTACGGCGATGGCGTCGCGGTTGGGGCGCGTGGATGTTCTGGTCGCCAACGCGGGGATTGGCGGGCCGGATGTGCCTGCGGAAGACACGTTGGACGAGACTTGGTTGGCAGTGAATGACGTCAATTACAACGGGGTATTCTGGTGCAATCGGGCGTTTGGCAAGCACATGCTGGCGGCTGGAAAGGGGGCAATTGTGAACATCGGCTCGATGTCGGGCTATATCGCCAATCGGCCGGCGCGGCAGACGTATTACAATGCTTCCAAGGCGGCGGTGCATCACATGACCGCAAGTCTGGCGGCGGAATGGGCGGATCGCGGGGTTAGGGTCAATGCGGTCGCCCCGACCTATATCGCGTCCGACATGACCAAGGCGGCGATGGCCGATGCGGCGATGCAGGAAATATGGCTGCGCGACACGCCGATGGGGCGGGTGGGTCGGCCCGACGAGATTGCCTCGGCGGTGCATTTTCTGGCGAGCGAGGCGGCGAGTTTGATCACCGGGGCGACGGTCAAGGCGGATGGCGGATTTACCTGTTGGTAACTTGACAAGCTTGTGGCAGTTGGCGATAAGCCGCGCTTCCTGCTTTGGCAGGGTTTTGACAATCATCCCTACAGGGATGCGCTGTCTGGGGCGCGGGGCAACCTGCACAAACGCCGCGATTCGGGGCCGAAGGACGCGGGTAGATAGAGGAAAACGCGCATGTTCGCGGTGCTGAAAACTGGCGGCAAACAGTATAAAGTTGCCAAGGGTGATATTTTCACCGTGGAAAAATTGGCCGCTGCGGCGGGCGAAACTGTGAAATTCGGCGAAGTTCTGATGATTGGCGGCGACAAGGTTACCGTTGGTGCGCCGTTCATCAAGGATGCGGCTGTGGTGGCCGAGATCGTGGAGCAGACACGGGCGGCCACGACGATTCATTACGTCAAACGTCGGCGCAAACATTCCTCGCAGCGCAAGAAAGGTCATCGTCAGCATCTGACCATGGTTCGCGTGACCGAGATTTTGGCTTCGGGTGCTGGAAAGTCGGCGGTTGCGGCGGCGATTGGTACGGCGGCGGCGCGGGTTGTGGCGCATGAAGCTGCGGCTGCCAAGCCAAAGGTCGAGAAGAAGGCCAAGGCTGTAGCGAAACCTGTCGCTGAAAAAGCGGCAAAACCTGCTGCCGAAAAAGTAGCCAAGCCGGCGAAGAAGCCGGCCAAAAAAGCCGAATAAGGGGAACCTGACATGGCACATAAAAAAGCAGGCGGCTCATCGCGCAACGGTCGTGATACCGCAGGACGCCGACTTGGCGTGAAAAAGTTTGGCGGCGAGGCCGTCATTCCAGGCAACATTCTGCTGCGCCAGCGCGGCACGCAATGGTGGCCGGGCAAGGGCGTGGGCATGGGGCGCGATCACACGATATTCTCGGTGGTTGTGGGCAACGTGAAGTTTCACAAAGGCCTGAAAGGCCGCATTTTTGTGTCGGTATTGCCGACAATGAAAGCTGCGGAATAAATCCGAACCAACCGAGGCAGATTTTTGGGGGGATCGGCGAGAGCCGGTCCCCTTTCTCTTTTGGCGATTATTGGTTAAGCGGAAACATGAGCGAATTGACACACATTCAGTCCGACCTGAAAACCGCGCGGCTTTTGCTGCGCCGGTTGCGGCCGGATGATGCCAATTTTGTGCGCACCCACGCCAGCGACTTTCAGATCGCGCGCAATTTGGCGGTAGTGCCACATCCCTATCCCGATGGGGCGGCAGAGGATTTTATTCGCGCTTCGTTGGCGGGTGAGACGGGCACATTGGTTTGGCTTATCGAATATGGTGGCGATGGGCAGGCGATACCGGTTGGGATTGTGTCGCTGAAAAAGTCCGACCTGTTGAACGGCATCTTGGGCTATTGGGTGGCACCGTGGTTATGGGGGTTTGGTTTTGCCACCGAAGCGGTGAGCGGTGTGGTCGAACATGCGCGGCATATTGGGTTTACCCGCCTTGAAGCGACGGTGCACGAGGGTAACGCCGCTTCGGCACGGGTACTGGTCAAAGGTGGGTTTTTGCTGGTCGGAGAGGGCGAAGAATTTTCGGTCGCGATACAGGAAGAAGTTCACGTGCATTTTTTCGAATTGATCTTGGCTGGAGCGGGGACATGAAGTTCCTCGATCTGGCCAAGGTCACCATCCGTTCCGGCAATGGCGGCAACGGGGCGATTTCGTTTTTGCGCGAGAAGTTTGTCGAATTTGGCGGGCCCGATGGCGGCAACGGCGGGCGTGGTGGCGATGTGTGGGTCGAGGCGGTGGACGGGCTGAACACGCTGATCGACTATCGTTATCAACAGCATTTCTTTGCCAAGAACGGCGTTGGCGGCATGGGCAAGCAGCGGACCGGGGCGGATGGGGGTTCGATCACCTTGAAGGTGCCAGTCGGGACCGAGGTGCTGGACGAGGATCAGGAATATGTGCTGGCCGATATGACGCGACTGGGGCAGCGGATTCGTATTGCCGAAGGGGGCAACGGCGGTTGGGGCAATCTGGCGTTCAAGACCTCGACCAACCGGGCACCACGGCGGGCTAATCCGGGGTTGGAAGGGGTCGAGCGCCTGATCTGGCTGCGGCTGAAGCTGATTGCTGACGCTGGACTGCTGGGCATGCCGAATGCCGGGAAGTCGACGTTTTTGGCGGCGACATCGAATGCGCGACCGAAAATCGCCGATTATCCGTTCACCACGTTGCATCCGAACTTGGGGATTGTCGGGGTCGATGGCGCGGAATTCGTCATGGCGGATATTCCGGGGCTGATTGAGGGCGCGAGCGAGGGCAAGGGGCTGGGCACGCGGTTTTTGGGCCATGTCGAACGTTGTGCGGTGTTGTTGCATCTGGTCGATGGCACCTCGGAGACTTTGGCGGAAGATTGCAAGATGCTGGTGGGCGAGTTGAAGCGTTACGGTGGCGCTTTGGCCGACAAGCCACGGGTGACGGCGTTGAACAAGGTCGATGCGCTGGATGCCGACGGCCGCAAGGCGGCGCTGAAGGCGTTGAAAAAGGTGTCCAAGGGACCGGTGTACGAGATTTCCGGCGTAAGCGGCGAAGGGGTGCAGGAGGTTTTACGGGCTTTGCGGGGCGAAATTTTAGCGCGCAACAAAAGCGAGGCTTTGGTTGAGATCGAGGATGCCGAGGAGGCGGGATGGAGGCCTTAGCTCAAGCCAAGCTGGTTGTGGTCAAGATCGGGTCGGCGTTGTTGGTGGATGCAACGTCGGGGGCTTTGCGATCTGAGTGGCTGGGCGGGTTGGCCGAGGACGTCGCTTGGCTGCGCGGGTTGGGCAAAAAGGTCATTTTGGTGTCGTCGGGGTCGATCTCTTTGGGCCGTCGCGTGTTGAAATTGCCCCATGGAGCTTTGGCCCTGGAACAGGCGCAGGCCGCCGCTGCAGTCGGGCAGATCCGGTTGGCGCGGGCCTATCAGGAGGTGCTTTCGCCCTATGGCATCGAGGCGGCGCAGGTCTTGGTGACGCTTGAAGACAGCGAGAATCGAAGGCGCTATCTCAATTCGCGGGCGACGTTTGCGACCCTGCTGGAACTGGGCACGGTGCCGATTGTCAACGAGAACGACACGGTTGCGACCGATGAAATTCGGTTTGGCGACAATGACCGGCTGGCGGCGCAAGTGGCGGCGATGGCCGGGGCGGATGTTTTGGTGCTGCTGTCGGATGTGGATGGGCTATATACAGCTGATCCAAGGGTGGATGCTTCGGCAAAGTTGATACCGGCGGTGGAGAATCTGACGTCGGCGATTGAGGCAATGGCCGGAGGTGTCGGGTCGGCGGGGGCCAAGGGCGGGATGAAGACCAAGCTGATGGCGGCCAAAGTGGCGACCCAGGCGGGCTGCGCGATGGCGATTACCATTGGAGACCGGGTGCGGCCATTGCAGGCGTTGGCCGACGGGGCGAGCGCGACGTGGTTTTTGGCCAAGGCTGACCCGCAAGTGGCGCGGAAGAAATGGATCGGGGCGATGAAACCGAGGGGTCGGGTGGTGATTGATGCGGGGGCGGTGGCGGCGCTGGGACGGGGGAAATCGCTGTTGCCTGCTGGCGTGACCGGAGTTGAGGGTCGTTTTGGACGCGGCGATCCGGTGGACATTGTGAGTGTTGACGGGAGCGCAGTGGCAAAGGGGTTGATTGGCTATGATGCCAGCGACGCCTTGTTGATCATGGGAAGTCATTCGCGGGACATAGAAGCGAAGTTGGGGCATCCGGGGCGGGCGGCGTTGATCCATTGCGATGATATGGCGATTTGAGTAGAAGCCCCGACCCTGACCCTTCCCTGCACGCGGGTGAAGAGGCAAGTTGCGCCAGGACAATTTGGCGTTAAGGGTTTCATAACCTTTTACTGCGATTATCCCAAGCTCACACCCTGGAGATGATTCGATGGCACCAATTGCGGGGCCGGATCGCCTCGTTTGGGGTGGTCTGCCAATTGAATTGCGGATGATTTGGCGCTGGCTGCGTATGCTGGTGGCTTTTACTTACGGACAATTCTGTGTAAGTCCAGCGGCGGAGCGCGGCGGAGCGGATGGGCAGATGACCGAAATTGCAACCATGATGCGCAGGATGGGGCAGGATGCCAAGGCGGCAGCGCGGGTCTTGGCGACGGCCAGCACGGAGCGCAAACACGCGGCGTTGATTGGCGCGGCCTATGCCTTGACCGAGCGCGAGGCAGAGATTTTGGCCGCCAACGCGGTTGACATGGCGGCGGGCCGCGACAAGGGGATGGCACCGGCAATGCTGGACCGTCTGTTGCTGACCCCGGATCGCATCCGCGACATGGTTGATGGCATGCGGGCTATTGCCGAGCAACGCGATCCGGTTGGCGCGGTGATTGCCGAGTGGGATGTGCCGAGCGGCTTGCATATTCGCCGGGTGCGCACGCCCATCGGGGTGATCGGGGTAATTTACGAGTCTCGCCCGAATGTGACGGCCGATGCCGGTGCCTTGTGCTTGAAAGCGGGCAATGCTTGCATTCTGCGGGCCGGGTCCGAGAGCTTGAATTCGGCGAAAGCCATCCATGAATGTCTGCTTCAGGGATTGCGCGAGGCGAATTTGCCGGAAACCTCGATTCAACTGGTGTCGACGCGCGACCGTGACGCCGTGGGCGAGATGCTGGCGATGAGTGCGTTCATCGATGTGATCGTGCCGCGTGGCGGCAAGTCTTTGGTCGCCCGCGTGCAGGC